>JAHHOC010000095.1 GCA_018677115.1 Arenicella sp.
TATCACGGCTGAAATGAATGTTGCCGCGATAATTGTGGATGTAGGCCTTGGAAATGTTATTGAGGTCTTCCTTGGCCTGTAATTTATTCAGGATACTATCGGCACGAGCGTAGTCCTCCTGGTCAAAGGCTTCGCTTAACTTCTCAAACTCCTTGATTAACGCCTGCGGTATCGACTCAACCCGCTTGGTTTTTCGTTGCGGTTTTTCTTTTTTCTGGGCATAGGCCTCTGCAGAGTCCGTGAGCACTTCAACCGTGAATAAAACCGGTATCACCAGCACAGCGGCGAAAACAGCGGCCAACCAATTAAACTTAAACATAATATACCTCTTGAAACTTGTTACGCTGATTAACAGCCACTTTCCATTTCAAACACAATACGGATTTCCACACCAGGAACGTCCACCGGCTTACCACCCACCTGACGTGCTTTATATTTATATTTTAGTGCCGCCTTCTTAGCCGCTGACTCAAACATTGATGACGAACTGGCAGTAACCACCGGGTCGCGGACGCCACCGCTGGCAGTCACCGTATACATCAAATCGACCCAGCCACAGGTACCCCTCTCGGCAGCCCGTCTTGGATAAATCGGCGGCGCACGGAAAATCGGCAGATACTCGCCGTCATTGGAATTAAAACCCTTTAAATCGCGGTTAATGCCCACCTTTACTGCACCCAACGCGAGATTGCTGTCGATGTCCACCCGGTCAGGGGTAACGTCAACGTCAGGAATGTCCGGCTGTTCCTGCACATCATCCGGTCGATCGGGCTTGGGAGCGATAGTCTGCAGATCATCTGTCTCCGGCGGCGCGGAAAAATCCGGCAATTTGAATGCTTTCTTGGCACTCAGTTCCGGTTCGTCCATTTTGATTAACCCGTACATAGCCAGTATCAGGCCGAGAGTGATGACGATGGATAGTAATGAGGAAGGGATTGCTCTGGTCATAATGCTACTCCGATTCGGTTGCAATCGTGGGAACGGCTATTCCTGCTTCTTTGAAAGCTTCCACTACTTTCATTAGGATTTCAGCTGAGGATTCTTCGTCTGCCTGCAGGATTACCTCGCCTTCAGGATTTTCCGCCCGCAAGCGGTTAAGGTTGGCTTTGATGGCACGCGGATCCACTTTGCGGCGGTCCAGCCAGATTTCATCTTTCTCGTTGACCGCCAGTAAAATAGTTGCCTTGGGTTTTTTTTCAAAAGTTTCGGCTATCGGTTTATCCACCTTGGCGCCACTCTCCTTGATGAAACTCGCTGTGACAATAAAAAAGATCAACATAATGAAGACCACGTCCAACATCGGCGTAATGTCGATCTTGGCATCTTCATCCTGTCTGTTGCGAAAGCTACGTTTCATTCAATTTCTCCCACTTTGGGTATTTTTTTCAATAAAAATAATTTGCATAAATCCTGGTGTCTAATGATCGAGAGTCAGGTTTTCACTCAGTAACTCGCGCTCTTGCTCAAACTTGCGCTGTAACCAGAAACTCAGGAACAATCCCGACAAGGCAGCAACCATGCCGGCCATAGTCGGCACGGTGGCCTGAGACACGCCGCCAGCCATGGCACGTGCATTACTAGTGCCGGTAATCGCCATTACCTGGAATACTTCAATCATCCCGGTTACCGTACCTAGCAGACCAAACAAGGGTGCCAAAGCCACGCAGGCCTGAATCATTGGCAGGTATTCGCGCATTTTGACTGCTACCGACGATACCAGCTGCTCACGTACCTGATGCGCAGCCCAGGAATCGCGTTCTGACCGCCCCTCCCATTCCTCTATAGCCGCCCTTACCAGTTGTTTATGTGGGCCACGAAAATACAAAATCCGCTCCAGTATCATGAACCACATCACCACCAGCAAGGCCGCGATCAAATACAGAACCGGCCCGCCTAAATCCATGAAATTTCGGATCGATTCGATAATTACTAAAATAAATTCCGGCATCTGTAGAATCCTCTTATCTAATTCTTAGCAAATATTGTGATTAATCGAAATTAAAGGTTTTTAACCTTCCATCTGACGCGCCACCATACCTGCGGATTGTTCCTCCAGAATTTCCTCTACACGCTTGGCCTTACTGGCAGCAGCGGTATGCAGCAGCACGATCGGGATCGCCACCACCAAACCACAAACTGTGGTTACCAGTGCCTGCGAAATACCACCTGCCATCAACTTCGGATCGCCGGCGCCGAACAGGGTGATTGACTGAAAGGTCTCGATCATACCCAATACAGTACCCAGTAGGCCTGCCAGCGGAGCAACTACAGAAACAATTTTCAGGAACATCAACCACGATGTCAGTTTAGGCGTCTCTTTCATAATCGCCTCGGATAATCTCATTTCCATAGCTTCAGTGTCAGTGGTGGGATTGTCCAGCGCAACTTTCAACACCCGCCCTAACGGGTTCTTGGTAGAAGGTGAGGTTGGATTGGCAGCCTGCTTCTGCACAGCGCTGGCAACTCCCATCAAGGTAAAGATTTTCCAAAATGCGATTAATGCTGCCAGAGCACCAACGCTAAGAATGATGTAACCTACCAGGCCACCCTGACTGACGCGCTCGGCGAGGCTTGGCCGCTCGACCGCGGCACCCAGTAAGGTTCCCTTGGTCGGGTCGACTGAGAAGTTAACCGTCTCGCCGCCTGCTGCATTAAACAAATCACCTGCCTGACCTAAAAACCGGCCATCAGGTTGACGTGGTAATTCAGCAACACCGCCGGCACCATAGGTGAGGAATGAACCATCACCGATCAGGTTAAATACACCGACGCGGGCGATTTCACGGTCTTCCTTAGCTCCAGATGCCGTTGCCACCGATGTGGTGAACTTGGAAATTTTGCCCTGCTGGGCCAATTCATTAAACACTTCCTTGAACACCATCTCAATTTCGTCCAGCGACAATAAGTCATTAGACTGGGAAATCTTCTTGGAAAGCGCGTCGAATTTCTCGGTGCGCCCCGGGAATTCAGCAGAGATGACTGAAGTTTCAAAACCCGCCTGGGCTTCTCCGGCCACCTGCTGGATAACACCAAACAAGTCGTTTAAATCGCCGAGTTCACTCTGACGAAGATTGCGCAATGCATTAAGCGCCTCCTCGTTTTTGGCGAAAGTGTCTTCCAACGCATTGCTCTGTGCTTCAAGCGTTGCACGCTGTGACCTTACAGAATTCAGAATATCGGCCTTACCCGCGCCGGCGGCACGAAACCTGTTTTCCATATCGGTGGCGGCTTTTGTTTTCTGCAGGGAACCGGTGCGAACCTGCTCAAGCAACTGGTCGAGATTCTGGGCCTGTGCCGGCGCAATGACGAGTGCCGCCAACACTACGGCTGTTTTTATTATGTTTTTCATGTTACACACCCTCCGGCGCTGAAATGGGGACACTCATCAATTCCGGAGCAATTGTTTTTGCAGCGATCTTGATAGCTTTTCTTATGTCACGGTTGGCACTGTCGGGCAGTGGCTGAAAACTTTTGCTGGCCATGTCATAGCGGCCTGACTGCTTCTGGTCCTTGGTCTGGTAATAAAGCCCCAGGCGACCTACGCGTAACATGTCGACCGGTGTTTCGACACCTTCGATCACAACAGTACCCGGATAAGCCTCGTAGGTGTTGCCGTACTCGGTCTCCACCGTGTAGATATCCATAATATTGCGGAATCGATCAGAATTGCTGGCCTCCGAGTTCAGCATCAACGATTTCAGCTCAGAGATGCTCTCCATGCGATCGTCCATGTGAAAAGGAAGGTCGGCACGTATAAATTGCTCCAGAGCGCCCAGCATTTTATTGAGCAGCGGAACAATTTGCGGCTCCAGGTCTTTAGAGTTTGCAATCGACTTGCGAATATCTGCTTGGGCTTTTTGTTGCGCGTCGAGTTGCTTCTGAAGCTGATCGTTATAGACCTTCAGTCCTTCAACCAGCTTTAGCTCTCGAGCAAAGTCCTCATCAATGGACTGCGCTAACACAGTAGTCACGGCGACCGAACTGAAGGCAACAATTGCCAACGACCGGCCAATCCAATTCAACACAGTTTTATTCATTTTCTACTTAACCTCGTATTATTGAAACCTAACAACAGTCTCTTTATAAGTCAGCCTGTGCAGCAATCTCTTGTCCGAGTTTAGCAAACAACAAACCTTCCGCTTCAAATCGGCACAGTGTTTTCCCAGTCAGAATGCACTACGCCAAATTAATCATTGCTTGATGCCAGTATCAGCCTGCAGCAAGTATCTCTAGCACCGAGCTAAACGATACAGCCTCAGCAGACTCAACATCACCACAAAGTAATGCCACTGACTACCGTCACCCTGCGCCGCAAACCTCAGTTGAGCTATGGCGCAGCGACAAAACTGCCATGACCGTCGGGGAAATTCAGAAGGGATAGGCGCGCATTAACACTTAAAAAGTGCGCACCATGCACATGACCACATTTCGTAACCTGAACCGGTAATTGGTGTCAATGGTTACGTAAAGTGAATCCAAAAGTTTTCTCCGATGGTGCTTATATCGCTTTCCTTTTACAAGCATTGCGACATAAGGCAATTTAATTTTTATCACGGCTCTGTCTTTGCAGCAGAACTTTATATCCTGAAGTCTATAACGAATCGCGCCGCCATACCAATGTTAGTTTGACTACGTGATTACTCACTACAGGGACGGACGATTCTAACAGCAGAAGCAGTCAAGGTCACCGTCTACTTACATAAATTTCGTTTGACTGGTGCTTTTGCGCGATCAATTGGTGCCCTGCGGGGCAACAGACTGCTCGAAAACGCTGATAGCTCGATTCAATCTACGCAGGCAAATATCCTTACCAAGCAGTTGCAGTGTCTGGTCGATGGCTGGCGAGATTGTGTTGCCGGTAACCGCTATTCGCACCGGTTGCGCCACCTTGGCAAAGCCGACCTCATGCTGTTGCACCACTTGCTGCAATACTGCGTGAATGTCTTCTGCCTGCCAGGCTTTTAAATTATCAAGGCGTGCGGTCAACTCACTCAGCAAGTCAACCGACCCGGGTCGGATGTGCTTGGCGACCGCAGTTTCATCATAGCCATGCACCGAAGTAAAAAAGAATCTACTCTGCGCCACCACATCAACAAGAGTCTTGCAGCGCTCCTGCACCAGGCCGATGATTTCGCTACTTCGTTGTTCGACTGGCACCTCGATACCGGCCTGCTCAAAATGCCAGCGGGATTTGTCCAGCAACTCTGCGGGACTCAAGGCACGTATTGTTTCCTGGTTCACCCACATTAACTTGTCGGGATTGAATGTTGAAGCCGACCGACTGACGTCCTCTATCCTGAACAGCGACATCAGCTCCTGCATGCTGAACAGTTCCTGATCGCCGTGCGACCAGCCGAGGCGAACAAGATAATTGAGCAATGCCTCCGGCAGAAAACCCTGATCGCGATACTGCATGACGCTGACCGCACCATGCCGTTTCGACATGCGGGCACCGTCCGCGCCCAGAATCATCGGCACATGCGCATACTGCGGCAAGGTCACACCGAGGGCATTAAGAATATTTATTTGCCGTGGCGTATTGTTGATATGGTCGTCGCCCCTGATTACGTGCGTGATCTGCATGTCCATATCATCGACCACCACCGTCAGGTTGTAGGTTGGCACACCATCAGCACGGGCAATCACCAGATCATCCAGTTCCAGGTTTGAAACCACGATATCGCCCTTCACCATGTCGCGTATCAGCACGTCACCCTGCAACGGATTTTTAAATCTCACTACGGTGGATTCCGACTCATCAAGATTCAACTCCCGGCATCGACCATCGTATTTCGGCTTTCGGCCTTCAGCTTTCTGCTGTTCGCGCATCTGATCCAGCCGTTGCCTGCTGCACTGACAATGATAAGCGTGGTTGCTGGCAAGCAATTGCTGGATAACTTCGCGGTAACGCGCGAAGCGTTGCGTCTGGAAAAACGGGCCCTGATCGTAGTCCAGTCCCAGCCATTGCATGCCATCAAGGATAGCCTGCACTGATTCGTCTGAAGACCGTTCGCGGTCTGTATCCTCGATCCGCAATACGAAAGTGCCATCATGCTGCCTGGCATGTAACCACGAATACAGGGCTGTGCGTGCGCTGCCAATGTGCAGATAACCGGTCGGACTCGGCGGGAAACGGGTAACAATCATGCGGCTTTAACAGTCAACTCAAGGAACGCGAATTGTAACGCACTGCGGGCTGCATTGCCGCTTTAAAGGCACCTCTAAGCGTTTGCGATTAATTTCTGCTGTGGCCAGATATGGCATGAGCAGCGCTGGCAAATTTACCCGGCTGCCCGCTGCAGGTGAAGCCAAGCTACTTCGCTGCTCCTTCAAATATGATTTTAACCAGTCTGCTACTGATGCGGCAGGTATTCTCTTCCATCTTGAACTGATCATGGTACTCGGCGATTGCCATGGGTTCCTTAACCGTGTTTTTTCCTTCACCATAGGACGCCGCATCGACGCCCCATACCACCACATAACTGATGCCCTCAGCTGTGTCCACACCGGTGACTTTGATATGCACCACATTACTGAAGTGACGCACCACAGTTTCCTCACCCCGATCAAGCAAAGCGCGGCTAATCGCTTCGCGGCCGACCAGTCTGGGACCCCCTTCAATCTGAAATGACGCATCTTGCGTCATCAGGTCAGCGTATTCTTCAAGCAATAACCTGTCCCTTGAGTACGGATAGCGATTGGCGGTTCGGGTGCAGGCATCAATTGTTTTCTGCTGCAGACACTGCGCGTCGCCCGCCTGGCATTGATTGTAGTAGTTATTTATAGTTTCGCCATAAATCCCGCAGGCAGACAGGTTTAACATGGTCAGCAGAACGGCAAATGTTTTGATTTTCATACTGTCGAGTTTACAAGTTTCTTATCTGTTGACTTAGAACACAGTGGGCACAACAAAATTGGCGAAAACTATCAGCACCAGTACCGAGACAATATTTAATAACACGCCGGCCCGCACCATTTGATGCACTTTAATATGGCCGCTGGAAAAAACGATCGCATTGGGTGGAGTGGCCATGGGCAACATAAAGGCGCAGCTGGCTGCCATGGTCACCGGAATCACCATAGTTAACACCTGCTCATCAAGGCCGAGAGCAATCCCGGCAACAACAGGCACAAAAATTGCTGTCAGCGCCACATTGCTCATCAGCTCAGTCATGAACAGCATTATGGTGATTAACAGAGCTACAATAGCAAGCATGCTCAGCGCCTGGTTGGCAGATACCAGATCACCGATAAACTGAATAACCCCGGTCTGCGATAACGCCCCCGCAAGCGACAGGCCACCTCCAAATAAAATCAGTATTCCCCAGGGTAACCGGGTGGTATCGTCCCATTGCAGAATAAAGCTGCCCTTATTTAAGCGGAAGGGAATACAGAATAAAGCCATAGCGGCAAGCAAGCTGATGCCAGCATCGCTAAGCTCAATGAATGGCATCCAGCGGTTGATAGAGGTGCGTAAAACCCATAGCGCGATAACAGTGATGAAAATAATCAGCACGCGCCGCTCACGCGCCTGCAGGGTTCCTAATTTTGCCAGCTCTGATTCGATCACCTGTTGTGACTTGTCCAGCTGCGCCAGGCCGTTGGGGTAGACCAATTTGACCACCACCAAAAAAACCACCCCCAACATCAGTAGACTGAATGGAATGCCTACCAGCATCCATTGTAAAAAAGATATCTGCAGACCCATCTCGTTGTGCAGAAAGCCAACCGCAACCACATTCGGTGGAGTGCCAATGATGGTCGCGACCCCACCCACATTTGCTGCATAAGCGATCCCCAGCATCAGACTGAGCGCAAAGTTCCGCTCGGCGCCACTCAACCTGGCGCTGTCTGTCATCAACAGACTGATAACCGACAGCGCGATCGGCAGCATGACTACGGTGGTAGCGGTGTTGCTGATCCACATGCTGAGGAATGCAGTCGCCAGCATGAATCCGAAAATGATCCGGTCCGGGCTGCTGCCGGTTAACCTGACGATGTTCAGGGCAATGCGTTTGTGCAAATTCACCTTCTCCAATGCCAGCGCCATCACGAAACCGCCGAAGAACAGGAACACGGTGGGGCTGCCATACTGCGAGGCGACATCTTTAATTTCCATCACGCCGACCAGCGGAAAAACTGTTATCGGCAACAACGCCGTTACCGAGATCGAGACCGCTTCGCTGATCCACCAAACAATCATCCACACCGCAACTGCAATTACCTTATCCGCGGCCGGATTAAGCAATGTAAACGGCAGGTTATAGATCAGCAAAAACAACAACGGCCCCGCGATCAGCGCGGCTTTCTGTACTGACGAATAGGTTTTTTCCTGAACAACCTGCATTAGCTGGACGGCAAGCCATCACCAAGCCACTAGTGGCTCGGCGCTTACTGCCTGATCAGGCTTTACCCGGATTGATCAGGTACTTCGCACCGGTCTTTTTGGCTACATATCTGGAAATATTTGACGGTTGCAGCACCTCTTTTAGTGACAATTCATCGACAAAACTGCTGGCAAATGTGGTGGTTATCTCATCTGCCACCCGCTGTCGCAACTTGCCGGCGCGTTCATGGCCGATACGTTGCAGGAAGCGCGGCAGCAACCAGCCACCCACTCCCCAGGACATCCCATAGCCACGATTCAATACCGTGGGCGCAGTGTTCAGCATCCCGTAGATGTAGACCTGCTTATGCTGTTCCGAACCATAGGTATTCAGACCCACTGCGTCTTTACTCAACACCTGTTCCATACACAGCAGGATATCACTGGCCAACTGCCCGCCACCCACTGCGTCAAACCCCAGAGTTGCCCCGGTTTCATCAATAGCCTGAATCAGGTCTTTGATAAAACTGTCAGCAGACGAATCGACAATATAGCGGGCGCCGATGTCAGATAATAAAGCTGCCTGCTCCTCTGTACGCACGATGTTTACCAGCGGCACGTCGTCCGCCAGGCAAATTTTATTCAGCATTTGGCCTAAATTGGAAGCGGCCGCAGTGTGTACCAGCGCACTATGGTTTTCCAGCTGCATGGTTTCAGTCATGCCCAGTGCAGTGAGCGGATTAACAAATGAGGAGGCCCCCTCTCGGGCGGTGGTTCCCTCATTTAATACCAGGCACATCGGTGCTGGAACGCAGGCAAACTGTGCATAACTGGCGCCGTGCGAAATGCCGACTGTTCTGCCGACCAGTTCCTCAGCGCCTTCACCGGCGGCAATTACCGTACCCGCCCCCTCATTGCCCACCGGCAGCGACTGGTCAAAACGTGACCTGACCATACCCAGCAAATGCTTCGGTATCGGTGCCCTCAACACTGCGCCATCATCGGTGCTGGAAAGCTCCGCACTGGTAAGATCCGCAGGGCCGAATAATGGCCACATATCAGACGGATTGATGGGCGCCGCTTCCATACGGATCAGCACTTCACCCTTGCCCGGCGTAGGCGTTTCAACCTCCAGCAAGGCGAGTTCAAGTTCACCGCTTTGAGTGATTTTCGATTGTAATTGCAGTCCGGTTGACATGGCGGCTCCCGCGAAAACAGTGTCGCGATTTTCGTTTTGTGAACCTGTGATTCTCTTTCATTCAATGCGCGCAGTGCAACAAAAATCGATGATATTGACCAACAATCCCTCAGTTGCTTAAATTCTTTGAGCAAATCAAGCAGCAAAGGCGAGCCAGTATCGGGATCAAATGCCAATCCGGCTAGCGTGGAATGTTTGCAAGCGGTTAAGCGGTACAACAAAATCTTGATACACTCCAGCTTCTGCAATGGCG
>JAHHOC010000106.1 GCA_018677115.1 Arenicella sp.
CTTCTGCCTCTTCCAAGTAGTGAGTTGTCAGCACGATAGTGTGCCCTTCGCGGTGCAAACGCTTGACAAAACGCCACATTGATCGCCTTAATTCAACATCAACTCCGGCGGTAGGTTCATCCAGCACCAGAACCGGCGGCTTGTGCACCAGGGCCTGGGCGATCAGCACCCTGCGTTTCATACCGCCTGATAGCTGGCGCATGTTATTGTTTTGCTTATCGGTAAGGTTTAACTGGTCCAGCAGTTCATCTATCCACTGCTCGTTGTCTTTGATACCAAAGTAACCGGATTGAAACTGTAAAGTCTGGCGAACCGTAAAAAACGGATCGATAACTATTTCCTGCGGAACAACGCCTAATTGCTGCCGCGCTGTTCGGTAATTTTTTTGCACGTCGGCGCCGAGTATTTTCAACTCCCCGGAATCAACTTTGATCAATCCGGCCAGTGCGCTGATTAACGTAGACTTCCCCGCTCCGTTGGGGCCCAGCAAACCAAAAAACTCTCCCTGCCGTATGGAAATATCGACATTATCCAGCGCTCTTAAACTGCCATAGTTCTTACTAACACCGGAAACCGAAATAGCATCAATGGGTTGATCTGTCACTGGATATTCTCAAATCGACGCGGCATGGGAGCACATACCGTCACAGGTGGTTTAGTAGCGAAGGCGCTAGTGTAGCTGAAGACTGCCTGGAGCGGCAGCGGCTACGCCTTATATATCAGGGTTTCCTACTCAGTCAGCGTTGCATTTTTTGCCCGCAACTCGGCTATGACTGCATCTATTCCATTACGCGCAATATTTTGGTCATAAGTGGACCGATATGTAGTTACGAAATTTATGCCCGCACCCTCCAGATTACGCGCACGCCAATTCGGTTCTCCTCGATTGCTCATGAAGAATACAATTGGAATCGGCTCTTCGGCTTCGGATGACACGAGTTCGGTATTGACCACAACACGGTCATTACCGACCACCCTCGACGGCTTAAGTACCAGGTTCTGGCCGGAATATTCCAGCAAAAGGACGGCATATGAATAGAGTAAGGTTTTTTTAAACTCTTCGGCAAATGCTCTCTTTTGCGCCTGCGTTGCTGTGCGTGCGTACCTTCCAAGTATTTTGGTGGCGATACTTTCAACATGAATAGCTGGAGTCAGCACCTCTTCCACCATGGTGTAAAGTGCAGCAGGATTAGCCTGATAGGCAGTGCGGTTTGCCTCAATATTTGAAATTAACTGATTGAAAGTATCCATCACCACGTCTTCCGGTGACTTATTGGCGTTGGCTGACAATGTGCCGCTTACAAACAACAAAAGCGCCGCTAGCAGTGGTGCCAGGGTATTTACTTTAAATTGCGGGAAATTCATCTAGTTACCTTTAGTTTGAAAATTTCATGATCGGGGACAACGTCGACGCGTACAAATCAATCCCTATTCAACAGCTGCAATAATAACTGAAATTGGCTGAACCGAAAATTAACTGTCAATTAACCATCGCCGGTAAACATAGCCGGTAGCCAAAGTCGGTAGCCACAGCCGGCATAGACCCAGTGGACAGGCCCCAAGTTACAGAGTTTACTGATTAGGGCGTGAAGACAATATGCCGGCAGGCATCAGCAGCATACGATTTGGGCTGAACCAGTGGACAAAGCCCGTGCCTTCCCGGTCCTCACCGGAACGCCTTACTTTTTGGTAACTTTTTTGCTGGTCTTCTTTGCCGTGGCCTTCCGCGGCGCCGGTTTTGCACTATTTTTTGCCAGGGTTTCCATGTCGCCCTGCATCTGGAAGAACAACATAACCACCTCAGCAACTACGCGAACCAGAATTCCGCCAACCGCTATATGCACTATTCCTTCCAGTAGCCCGGCTAGTCCACCCGAAAAGATTTTTTCCAGCCCGGTCCACACCACAGCGACTAACGCCAACCAATACGCTAACTGGATCAGCTTGGGCGTCAGCATCTCATTGAAATACAGAATTTGCTGGGGTAACGGCTTGGCGATGAATTCGTTAATCTTATCTAACATAAAAGCTCCATATGCGTGTTTTAAAGTCGTACTGCTATTTATCGGCATCAATGATACCGCTATCGAATGCGCATTAATCCGCCCCGAATCTGCTTACCATTATAAACGCGCCTTGGCAAATTTGAGAAAAATACATGCAAAATATTGTGACTTCACATTATTTTACGCCTAAGCTCTTTAATCACAGCCAAAGTCTATGGCTTCATTATCCGCGATGCGATAAGGTTGCATTCTGCGCGTGAAAACCAGACACTACCACGCTGCCCTCGATACGCGCACATTCGTCTTAAGACCCATACATGCTAATTGCTTTTGTTTTCATCATTCTCGGTTTCTTCCTGTTGATTTGGAGTGCTGACTTGTTAGTGGACAATGCATCGGAATTTGCCCATCAAGTGGGCGTATCTACATTCCTGGTAGGAATTATCATTGTTGGTTTTGGCACTTCAGCGCCGGAAATGTTTGTGTCGGCCATGGCAGCATTGGAAGACAAAGGGAACCTGGCATTGGGCAATGCTTTGGGCTCCAACATTACCAACATCGGCCTGGTACTAGGTAGCGCGGCCTTAGTCCGCGCCCTGCCAGTTACGCAGACCACCGCACGCCTGGATATACCGATTGTGATCTGCACCGGTATTGTCGCTATCTATATGGTACTTGATGGCTTGCTGTCTAACATAGACGGGGTAATATTGATCACCCTCCTCATCTCCTACCTGGTCTGGTCGGCGACCCATTCAAAGGGCGCGGGCGGGGAAATGGTTATTGAGGAAGTTGTTGCGGACCCACATGAACTGGATCTCAGCCTTATCGATCACCCCCGTGGAAAGTCGCCCACCACTGCACTGATATGGACTATCGGCAGCATTATTTTGTTGATGCTGGCCTCCAAGCTGCTGGTGAGCGGCGCTGTGTCTATTGCGCAACAACTCGGTGTGGGAGAACTGATCATTGGATTAACGATTATCGCAGTCGGCACCAGCCTGCCTGAACTGGCAGCGGCTATTGCCGCTGCACGTAAGGGAGTGCACGATATGATTATTGGCAATATCATCGGCTCAAATGTCTTCAATACGCTTGGCGTGTTGGGCATTACCGGGGTTATTCATGCTACTGAAATAGATACCAGTGCATTGTGGCGCGACTTTCCGGTTATGTTTGTTTTCACTGTGCTGATGTTCATATTTGCATTGACTAAGGGATCTTTCAGCCGACAGGAAGGCGGCATACTGTTATTCGGCTACCTTGGCTATATTTGCTATCTGGTAATCTCAACGCTAAGCTAGGTCGGTCTTGGTGAGCGGACAAGTTTGATGAAAAAAATTGCCTTTGTTGAAACCGCGCGCGAGGTATTGGCTATTGAAGCTGCGGCTATTAACCTGCAGCTCGATCAGCTTGGCGCTGCATTTGAGCAGGCTTGCGAAAGAATTCTTCAATGCGAGGGTCGTGTAATTGTCACTGGCATGGGTAAATCCGGCCACATCGCCAACAAAATTGCCGCCAGCTTAGCGAGCACAGGAACCCCGGCATTTTTTGTACATCCCGGTGAAGCCAGTCATGGAGACCTCGGCATGATCACGCCTAAGGATCTCGTATTAGCTATTTCCTATTCCGGGGAAACCCCTGAAGTGCTCACCATTTTGCCGATAATCAAACGAATGGGCGTATCGCTTATCGGCTTGGCATGTGCGCCGCAATCCACGCTGGCAAAATTGTCGGATGTGTTCGTCTATGTGCCGATAGAACAGGAAGCCTGTCCGATGAATCTGGCACCAACGGCCAGCACCACCGCAACCCTCGCCGTCGGCGATGCACTGGCAATAGCGGTACTCAACGCCCGGGACTTTGATGAGCAGGATTTTGCCCGCTCTCACCCGGGTGGTGCGCTGGGTCGGCGCCTGCTTCTCTATGTTGAAGACATAATGCATAGCGGTGATGATGTTCCGCGTGTGCTGCAGGAGCAGCCCTTGCGCGATGCGCTGGTAGAGATGTCCAGCAAGGGGCTGGGTATGACTGGAATAGTAAACGCTGACAACCAACTGCTTGGTATCTATACCGACGGAGATTTGCGGCGTTCACTTGAATCCAAAGTCAGCCTCGACACGCCCATCAATGACATTATGTCGACCGATCCAATTACTGTGCGACCGGATATTTTGGCTGCTGAGTTGATATCAATGATGAAGACATCGCGAATCAACAGCGTGTTTGTCACCAGTGACGGGCTGGTCGTTGGCGCACTCAACATGCATGATTTGCTGCGGGCAGGTGTGGTATGAAATTCTCCCAGGGCAATAGCACAAGTGAATTGCCGGAACTTCCTTATGATGTGCCTGCAGAGGTTATTGCCAAGGCAGCCTCAGTGCGTCTGGCTGTATTCGATGTAGACGGCGTGCTCACTGATGGCCAATTG
>JAHHOC010000111.1 GCA_018677115.1 Arenicella sp.
CATTCGGTTAATCCTCCATCCGGTTTGCGCCGATAGCATCACCGACAGTAAAAAAATCGTGAATAGCGACTAGTACCAATTGAATGCAAGCCATCGCCGCGGCAAGCGGAATCCCCATGAAAGGATAAGCCTTGGGAATCGCCTCAATCATGGTAAAACGACTGAATCCCCGCTCTACCATACCAAGTCCGTAAAAAAAAATGAGCGCAAAAAACACCAGCGCGATCAGATCAAATAAGACCGCCAGCCATCTCCGCAACGATGGCGGGAAGCGCTCAAACAGCACCAGAACACCAATATGCTCGCGATGACTTATACCGGAGGAAACGGCTAGCAGCGCCATCCAGATCATCAAGTAGCGCGCCAACTCTTCAGTGAAAGTAGCCTGAAATGGCAGGACATAACGCGCCAGTACCCCGAGCCAGACATCCAGCACCAGCAGCACCAGTAATAAGACACAGACTCTTTCTACAAGCCAGTTAAGACGCCTGCTGGCTCTGATTGCTTTCGTAGAAATATTAGATACCACCATAGCTGGCATTGGATTAGCATTAACAATTGGTATCAACAACTTTCTTTAAATTGTTGACAGCGTGGCAGAGAAATACTCACATAATTCGTGCTGATGTACATCCCTCTGATAATTAATCTATCTTTAATCAGTGCTGTCCCATCAATAGATGAATTACTACAGACAAATAACGGTTCAGAGAGTTTTTTGCGTAATATTGAGATGTGCAAATGATTAATCAATACGAAGGGATTCGACCCACACCACATTCTAACACAATACGCAATCATTTGACCGCTCTTTTTCCACGACATTGATTTGATTAATTGCCAAACGCCCACCGACTTCCCCCCCCACATCCGGACGTCAAGATTTCGCTCATCCGGTTCCTCAGAACACACAAGCTTCAGAACCGTGCATTGCCAGACAGGTCTAACTCCGTCTGGCGCATAGCTCAGCTGCCCGACTGATCATATCTGATGCAGTATCCGCTCAACTGGCGGTGACTTATGGCGGCGGCTTCGCAACCTGTCGTGAAGATTTCGCAGATTGTCTTAAAGGTTATCGGCGCAATGCTGTGCCGTTTCCGGGCTTACCCGCAGACTTCTCTACTGACCTGCCGGCTCGGCTTTAATCAGGTGGGACTTGCATCCGTTGCAGCTACGCACCCGCCGGCTGGCAATAACCAGTTTCTGTCCCGAACGGGACTGCCGCGGTTGTGGATTTATTTCCTTCTGATTGTCTACCACAACCAGTGCAGTTATAGTTAAATGCAGGCTGCTTTATGAAAAACTGCTTGCCAGAGTATCTGACTGGTGAAAACTGCCTGCTGACGACTTCGCAGCGCATAAAAGTGTTATTTTAGTCAGGACAAAGAAATGCCATATTTGTAACAATAGATTCAATTACTTGTGCAATTACCGATACATTTAATCCGGCCATTTGAAAAGGAACTGCATCTTGCCACGATTTTATGGAACAATCCTTGTCTGCTGGTTTTTTGCCGTCACTGCCTCTGCACAAGAGAACTTTGCAACAATCGGCTCGGCAGGAGATGAATTTACTTTTATTCGAGTACAATTTGATTCCAAGAGACCGGGTTGGGGAAGTGGTGCATGGGCACATGATTATCCGGAGGCGGAAACTAATTTTTTGCGAGGCGTCAGCAGGTTGTCAAGGATCCACGTTCATGCCGATCCCGCGGTTTTGAGATTGGATGACGAGCGGATTTTTGAGTTCCCTTTTTTATACCTGGTTGAGATTGGCTTAGACGGTGGTCCAGATTTTTCAGAAAGCGAGATTGAAAATTTACGAGAATATCTTCTGCGCGGCGGTTTTTTATTAATCGATGATTTTAAAGGTGAGGCAGGATGGCAGGTTTTTCGTCAGGTCTTTCAAGAAATTTTTCCAGATAGCCCATGGATCAAATTAGATCCACATCACCCTGTTTACCATATCTATTATGATATCGACGGCGCCCAGCGGATCCCCGGTATTTATTTTTTATATGGTAACGCACCCTACGACCATATGAGTCCGGAGAACTGGGCTATTCTTGACGGCACAGGACGGATTATGGTTTTGGTCAACTGGAATTCAGACATGGGAGATGGCTGGGAACATACCTACGACGAGATGTACCCTACGAAGTACGCAAACCTCGCATATCAACTTGGGATCAATTATCTGTTATATGCTCTGACCCATTAGTGTAAAGACCCGACCAAGCTGAAGGCTGCCCAACCGGATAGCGCAATGCAGGTGTCCTGGACGCTCATCTATTTGAAATTGTTACCATTTGGTTTTATATTACTAAAGTGCCCACTAGACGATTAGTCCCTTTCGATTTTCTGGTTCAGCTAATCGCCTGCTGAACTAGTCATGTTATTAAGTTTTCTGGTAATTCTGGCAAGATCAATCAACAGCACCTCCATTTCCTTCTGGTACGATTCGGCCGGTAACTCCGCCTTGCGGCTTCGCAGGAGGAATACAGAGCGCTCCAGTGCCCTCTTTTGAGCGGTGAGGTTGCGAATGATGGCACTGTCTGCTGCTGTTGAATCAGTATCGTCTGTGGATTTTCCGGCAATAAGATCGAGGAAGGCGATCTGGGCGAGCATGCCATCGTTTTGAAACGGGTCAGGCTTATCGCTGAAAATTCCGTCGCCATTATCATCAAGGACGGCATGCTCGGTGGGTATCCGGTTCTGATTTGCATACCAATTTTCGACTTTCTGGCTGGCAAAGCTGAAAGCTTCCCAGATGGATACTCGCCGATTTTTATCCCGGTCGCCGGTGTGACCAGCCAAAGCGGCAATAAAAAATTCGGCAAACATCGTATCATATTTTTCAGCCGCGGAGCGCGTGGCGGAAACAATCACACGACCCGGTCCGGAAAGCAATGCGCAGAATGGATAACTCGCGGTGGATGCATTTACCAGGACAATATCCTGCTCAGAGAAAGTCTCTAAAATTGCTGCCATATCCCTAGCAGTGATATCTATTCCGTGAATGACAAACTTGGCAGCCTCCTCATCGCTCGTACCGTGGCCCAATAAGAAGATGAATAGTTGGTCGCCGGAATTAACAATTTCTCTGAGGTCTTGCAGCGCATCCCTGATATTATCAGCCTGGCTTGACCCGGTAATTCTTGCGTCTGCCGGATCAGCCTGATTCATGAGCAGGACAATATGATTGGCCTCGTAGCGAAAATCTTCAGTCAGGACATCATGCAGGCGCAACGCCCAGCCCTTGATCTGATTTTTATATTGCTCTTCGATTGCCGCTCCCGCGAGGATGACCACATATTTCTGCACGGCAGGTTTGGGTAAAAAATAGTCGCGCTGCTGGGCAGACGTCGAAGCAGTGCAGAAAAGACCTGCACAGAGTACCAGGTAGATTATGAACCTCATGACAGTCCCGCTCTCCTGCGCAGCAGCCATTCCAAACCAAAACAGAAGAACAGCAGTAAGAAGACGATCGGTATATTCCAGATGTCCAGTTTGTAGGTGACGGTGTGGACCTGCGTGTTGTTGTTCAGGTCCCGGACAAGCAGGTCGGCTTTTTCGGGTCGATAATAGTTGCCGCCTCCGACCTGAGCAATTTTCTCCATGAATTCCTGGTTCATCACGGCAGCACCGCGCATCTCCTGCAGGGAGTCCGCGGCCAGGAAACTCAAGGATGCATAACCATCCTTTGATAGTCCTCCTGAGGATGAGACTTCAAGTTGATGAACACCCGATTTCGATGCGGTAAATGAAGCAAAG
>JAHHOC010000118.1 GCA_018677115.1 Arenicella sp.
GTTTGCTGTAGCCAGTTAAATCAGCCTGCGAACCCGGCACAGCAAAAATGCCACTGAGCAGCGCCCAGGCGAAGGTAACAACCAGCAGCATGCCCATCAGGCCTACCAGCCGACCCAATAGCTGACGGCGGCTCACATTCAGAAAACAGCTTTAACGGAAGTCGGCTGCACACTCCACACTACATTCTCATCGAGTGGGTCAACCATTTTAAAATTAATATTCTCGGTCAACGTAATACGCTCAGATGGCGCCAGATCGCAAGCCAGCTCTTTACTGACAGCCTGCACTTCACGACAATCTCCCAGATCACATTGGAGAGCCACAAATTTTAGTGCAACACGTTTGACGGTGGCTTGGCTGGAGTTGTTCTGCAGGCAAAATTGTATGTCAAAATTGGTCCGGTAGCTGTGCTTGCCATTAACTCCACACTCAACCAGTTCGGCTACGGCCATGCGACCAGCACGCGGGGTTTCGCCGCGTTGCTCAAGCCATAAGCCGGCCGCACAGAGAGCAATCGCTAGTAGGCTGATCACAACCCGTTGTTGCTTGCTGAAATTAGAATAAAACAGCAACCAAATCAAAAAGATTCCCAGAACTAATATGATGAGTCTAATCATGCTAGAGTTGTATCGCCTGACGATGCTGACAGTGAAAATAAATGTACTGGAATCATAGCACTTCATCGAATACCATCATTCACAGGGAACTACATTAGCAACAATGATTAGACATTTCACCATCAAATCAATTCTGAAACAGATGTTTCGGGATGAGCAGATCAGCGCTGCGGAAGCGAAACGCATCAACGCGAATATCGAAGAATCCGCTACGCCCCCGGGCAACCCGGTGGTGGCCATTGCACGCAGCTTACCGTCGCATGTAAAGACTGGTGCTAAAATAGAGATAGAAGAACTGTGTGAGTGGCTGGCCGAACAATGCGGTCTTCCCTATTACCACATTGACCCCCTGAATATAGACATTGGGTCAATTACCAAGGTGATTGCCGCGGAATACGCTGAGCAAAATGGCCTGCTGGTAGTAAAGGACACACCGCACAGCGTGACGCTGGCAGTCAAAGACCCGATAGACTTATCATGGCGCGACAATCTGTCCGGACTGCTGCGCAAGGACATCGAGGTGGTGTTCGCCAACCCCGCTGAGATCGATCGGT
The DNA here is from genome assembly GCA_018677115.1 of Arenicella sp. Taxonomy (GTDB): domain Bacteria; phylum Pseudomonadota; class Gammaproteobacteria; order Arenicellales; family Arenicellaceae; genus Arenicella. Next base: position 1,173 of record JAHHOC010000118.1, read on the forward strand.
ATTCCAAGGAATTTTATAGCGTCGCAAAGTCGATCAGCCAGTCGCGCGGTGCTGACGAAGCGAGCGGCGTATCACTGCAGCAAAATCTGGAACAACTGGTTGAACTGGGTCGTCGCGGCCAACTGGACGCCGAGGATCATCACATTGTGCAGGTGGTTGACTGGCTGCTGCAATATGCGTTCGAACAGCGCGCCAGTGATATTCACCTTGAACCGCGTGCGGATCGTGGTGAAATCCGGTTCCGCATTGACGGTGTATTGCATTATGCCTATCAGGTGCCACCCAACGTACTGTTGGCAATTGTAGGCCGCTTGAAAACGCTGGCCCGTATGGACATCTCAGAGCGCCGCCGCCCGTTAGATGGACGTTTAAAGACGCGCACACCGGAAGACAAGGAGATTGAACTTCGGCTCTCTACGGTACCCACCGCCATGGGCGAAAAAATGGTTATGCGGATCTTTGATCCGGAAGTATTGCAGCGGAGTTTCAACGAATTAGGACTCAGCGACCGTGAGCTGGATTTATGGCGCAAACTGACTACCCATACCAACGGCATTATCCTGGTCACCGGGCCTACCGGTTCAGGAAAAACAACCACCCTTTATTCTACTCTGCGCGACCTGGCCGATAGCGAAGTAAACGTGTGCACCATCGAAGACCCGATAGAAATGGTGGAGCCAAGTTTCAACCAGATTCAGGTGCATGAGGCGATTGACCTGTCATTCTCAGCCGGTGTGCGGGCCTTGCTGCGACAGGATCCGGATATCATCATGATCGGTGAGATCCGTGATCTGGCCACTGCTGACATGGCGATACAGGCTGCGCTGACCGGGCACCTGGTGCTTTCCACCTTGCATACCAACGATTCTCCATCCTCGATAACGCGGCTGCTGGAATTAGGCGTACCCGCCTACCTGATAAACGCCACCGTACTGGGCGTAATGGCGCAGCGTCTGGTGCGTACATTATGCCCGCACTGTAAAAAAGACTATGAAATCAATCCTGCCCAGTGGGAACAATTTTGTCAGGGCAGTGCCATTGCTGCAACCGATACCAAACATGCTGAAGGGTGCGTGGAGTGCAGGCAGACAGGATATTTGGGCCGGATTGGACTCTATGAA
>JAHHOC010000128.1 GCA_018677115.1 Arenicella sp.
ACGCCGGTGAGGCTGGCGGCAGCCTTTATGTCAACGATGAACTTGATGCCAGCAATCTGGACAACGATGAAATCGGCGGCGATATCACCCTGTTGGGCACCAACGTCGGAATTTTTGAAGAAGCCAACGTAGATGCCTCCGGTGACGCAGGTGGTGGCACTATTTTAATTGGTGGCGAGCAGCAGGGCGGCGGTGACACTGCGACCTCTGAATTTGTCTATCTGGGTGAAAGCGCGTCAGTCCATTCCGATGCCGCGACCGATGGTGATGGCGGAACGGTAATCCTGTTTGCGGAAAACACCGCTCGCGTTCACGGCGATATCACTGCCCGTGGCGGTGACGATTCAGGCGATGGTGGTTTTGTTGAAACCTCCGGCAGATTGGGGTTTGAGCTCCCCAATAATCCCGATGTCAGCGCCGCCAACGGCGATGCTGGAACCTGGTTAATTGATCCATTAGACATTACTGTTAGTGCCGATGATTTTATGGGTGTAACCGGCGCAAGCCCATTTTCACCTACCGGAATCCCAGCCAATTTGAGCACAGCGGTGGTAGAAGATGCATTATTAATGGGGGATGTGATTATTACTACAGTTGGCACCACCGGTGGCGCAGATGGCGATATTTTCTGGAACACTGACCTGGTTCTTGATGTTCAGACCGGAAATTTTGACTTCGGCACGTTAACCCTGGATTCGGCCAACGATATCTTCGTCAACGGCAGTATCATTACGGACAATGACATCACCCTTACAGCCGTAGGAGATGTGTCAATTAGTTCGCTGGGTGGCGTGGCCCGTGTGATGTCGTTTGATAGCAGCCCTGTAAGTGGTACGGCAACAGGTGGTGTCATCTCCATTGATGCTAGCGACCTGCTCATAGTTGCCAGCGCTGGTGCTGAAACCAGCCTGGGTTCAATAGTACCGGACGGGCTGGACGGTGGCGGTTCATTTCTCGACGGTGATTCAGCAACAAGCGGGCTTGATATCGATCTGGATGGAAACTTGTTTATCCTGGCAGAATTTGGAGGGGAGGTTAACGTGGGCCTTGCCCATAATGACGGAGTAAACACAGTCGACGTCGGGGGTAATTTCACGATTTTGTCGAATTCTCGTCTCGGCATTGCTCCCACGTTGGTTAACTGGGAAGCGTACAGTAATACGGATTTCAATATCGGTGGTGATTTCAACATTGAAGCGCAATCAGATTTTGGACCGACTGCTTTTTCTTCACGGGTATTTTTTGAAAACTTTGGTGACCAGCAGCCGAACCCGGTCAGCTACGAGATTTTCACACTAGATGCTGGCGGAGATATCAATCTTACTCCATTCGGGGATGACAGCTCCCAGAGCTTTGAATTATTCAATGTGCAGAACGCCTCGCTGAGCGCAGGCGGTAGTATTACAGTGGGCACAAGGGGCGTTAGCAATGTTGAACTCAGCCACTCTTGGCAACGCGAAAACGAGGCAGCGAGCTTTACGCTCTCAGCCGTTGGGGACATAAACGTTATTGCCGGAATCGATGCGGGCGGAACTCCAGATGAGGATGGACAAGTGCTTGTCGAGGGACAGCACATGTTTGGTAATCCAAACGATTACCTGTTCGAAATCAACGCTGGTAACAATCTCTCGATTGCAGCCGGAACCTTTATCGGTGCTGGAACAGCAGAGATAATACATGATGGTGGTGGCATTTTTGATGTCAATGTTGGCAATGATTTATTAATAAATCAGGATCGACCGCCGACGCCGTTTGTTGGCTTCGCCCCTGATGGTACTAATTTCGCCGCCCTGTATATGAGCGCCGGTCCGCCCAATAATGACCCCGGCAATACCGTGAACATCGATGTTGATGGTGATCTACAGGTGAATGGTTACAACGGTGACGAACTTTCAGTTTTTCTCGCCAATATCGGCGATGGCGATCTGAATATTACCGTGGCGGGGGAGTCTACATTCACTGCTGCCAGTGATTTCGTATTGGACGCCTTTAATTATTCGGGAGGCGTAACGCTGTTTTCGGACAATGCCATCAATATAACCTCAGGTGGCAGTGCAACCTTTAATGAGGGAAACCTGTTCGGCGTCGAAGTTAATCTGGATGCGCCCAATATCAGCGTCACCACCACGGGTGCAGCAGCGGATATTATCTGGAACAATGATTTGATGCTGAATGAAGCTCGGGGCTACTTCGATATCGACTCGGTCAGCTTTGATTCAGCCAATGACATTATTGTCAGTGGCCAGATCATTACCGATGGCGACATCACCTTGAATGCAGCCAACATGATTCAGTTAGGGCTGGCAGTGGAGGATGTGAACTTCTCCCAGAATGCAGAGGTCATGTCCCTGAACTCTGATTTCAATTCGGCGACCAATGCTGGCGGTGTAATCAGCATCACCGCGAATGATTTAAACATTTTGCAGGACGACAGTTTTGATAGCTCTGATAATGCGCATATAGCAACCGCCGCACCGCGGTTTTCAGATTTTCTCGATGCGGACCCGATGTCCAGTCATGTGGAGATTGATGTAGCCAATGATTTCACCCTGGGATTCGAGCAACAATTTGCGCGTGGAATTACACAGGTTTTGCTGGGCGAGACAGACGCTGGACACACGATTAATGTAGGCGGTGATTTTAGCTTCATTGCAAATACGCTGGCCACTGAGACTCCTGTATTTCACATTTTTACCACTGAGGGCGATACAGACATCCAGGTGGGTGGCGACTTTACCATTGAAGCCCTGGGAACAGACTCTTTCGCTACGGCCGAAATCGCAGATGTATTTATAGGGGTGCTAGGTGATCAACAACCAAACCCAATTAGTATCGACTTCTTTACGCTGGATGTGGCAGGCAACATCAATATGATCGCTGATGGGGAGCGGAGTAACATTGTATTTGAGACCCAGAATACTCCAGATATTCTGATCAGATCGGGATTGGACTTTAATATGACCAGTGATAATGGAAGCCTGGTTGATTTGCCGTCATTGTGGCAACGCAATGATGCAAATGCGACATTTATGCTTGATGTCGGTCGCGATCTTAGTGTGATTGCGGGAAACGACGGGTTTGCCATTATCGACCCACAGAATTTGAGCGGCCAGGTTGACAACTATATTTTTGAGGTCACCACCGGGAACAATCTGACGATTGCTTCGCAGAATATCGGGGTTGGTTCCTTTTCCGATGCTGAGATTTATCTGAGCGGAGGTGGACTTTTCAATATTAACGTCGGTAACGACCTATTAATTAACCCCGATCCTCCGATCGCATTACTGCCGGCAGCCAATGACTCAAATTACATAGCCCTTAATCGTTTTGGAACGGATGATCCAGCAAATGCAATGAATGTAGACGTGGTTGGAAATATTCTAATCAACGGTTATGACCAAAGCGGACTTTCTACCTTTTTTGCTAACGAAGCTGGCGGTGACTTAAACATCACCGCAGGCGGCAATATCGATATTTTAGGAGGCAACGATGTTGTTGGAACAGTATGGGTTTTAGCTGATGGAACGGTGAATATTGAGGCCGGCGGTGATTTCACTCTTGCAGGTGGCAATGTTGCGGGTTCACATGCAATCGTCGAATCGCGTTCATTAAACACAATCAATATTAC
>JAHHOC010000136.1 GCA_018677115.1 Arenicella sp.
CAGCACTAGCTTTGACTTCCTCAATACTAGGTGTTGATAGATTGAAATAATCCGTTCGAACATTTTCTTAATTGGTGGGGCGAAGTCAGGTTACTTGTTTTATGGCGATTGAGGCAGCAGTTGACCCACTGTGGCACGATTGTCGGAAGTGCAATGATATTAGTATCTATGCAACAATGCCGGCAGGTCAGTTGCTTAAAATGTTCTTCATCGACGGCAGTTCTCTAGGGGTTTTTGTAATAAGGCTGCTTGCACCTGACGCCCCATGATCGATCAAGATGGTGGAATTGGTGCTTTCCTTGCCGTTGACTATGCTCACGCCTTCTGCTTTTACCATGCCAAAGGGCACCGCCTCCGACATCCAAACGACGCTGTCACTCTCAACCTTTATTTTCTTGAAAATAACGGTCGTTTCGGTCGTACCTTTTCCAGAAATTTTTCTGGCCTCGAATTGACCGGCCGGCACTTCTATTTGCTCAGTCCCAAGATCGCTAAAAGCAAAATTTACCTCGGTACCAAAACTCTTCATCATGGCACCGGCCAAACCGCCTGCACCGCGGATAATCATCGGGTCGTCTTTACCGTTCTGGATAACTATTTCCTTACCGAGACCGCGCATATTAGTCATGGCGTTGGCCGGATCACCACTCAACACATCGGCCGGCATCAGCGATTTGATAATCGCCTGATCTCCAGTCGGCTTGCGTTTGCCTTTTTTAAGTTTGAAATTATTTATCACCATTTCCATCCAGTAGTAATTTTCTCCGTCACGCACCTCGCTGGATAACATGGAGGTTTTAATGGATGTGACTGTCTGCCGACCCTTATGATCGGTATTGGTATCTTCACGCAATTGCCAACTTCCCTCAGGAGTTGCCGCCAGCATATTAAATTCGTATCCTTCTGCATTAGCCTGCGTTACGAAAAGCAAGCAGCACCCGAGGAATGTCGCGGTGAAAATCATTTTTATTTTGTTCATTCTGTCCTCCTCAGGAGTGGGTGTGTTCAGGCGGTGTGATACCCTGACCAATCGATATGCTTCAAGCGCCGCACATATTCTCGTGTGCCGCCGGCCCAGTTATTGGTGATTTTATTGCCATCCTTATACCAGCTTTCGTCGACCAGATTAAAGGCCATATCAGCCAGACGCGACTGTAATTCGGTATTATATGCCTGCTCGACAGATTGTTTCACATCCATTACACGCTTGTGCTCCTGTTTTAATCGAGTTACCGCCTGCACCACATAGTTTGCCTGGGCCTCAGCCATAATGATGATTGAACTGTGACCCAGATTGGTGTTTGGTCCATAAAGCATGTGCATATTCGGGAAGCCGTGCGTAGACACCCCGAGATAGGCATGAGCACCATCACGCCATATATCGCTCAATAGCCGCCCTTCTGTGCCGGTTATCTTCATCGGCGCGAGGAACGGATTGGTTTTGAACCCAGTGGCGTAGATCACCACATCAAATGACAACTCACGGCCGTCCACAGTACGCAGACCATGTTCTGTGAAGCGATCAATTTGCGCCAATTCGAGAGATACGTTCTCGCGCAGTAGCGCTGGGTAATAAGTTTCGCAAAATAGAATGCGCTTAGCTCCAACCGGGTAATCAGGCGTCAGCTTATTACGTAGTTCGGGGTCTTTGACATATTTATGTAAGTTACCTAAACAAACTTTTTTTACCGCCCACCGTGCAAACCGGTTACCGCGGATAGCCGGTAAAACCACCCACTCACCCAACATCCAGATACTGAAGCGATATATTCTTGTAAGCAGTGGGAATTTACTCGAGAGCCTTTGTTCCCAGGCCGCATAGGGTCGATCAAGTTTGGGTAACATCCAGTTTGGGCTGCGTTGAAAGACGGTTAGCTGCTTAACCCGCTCAGCTATTTCAGGAATAAACTGTACTGCGCTTGCAGCATTGCCGATAACCGCAACACGCTTACCATCCAGGTTTACAGTATGATCCCAGCGCGCCGAGTGAAAACATACGCCCGCATAATTTTGCGCATCATCAATGTGTGGCGTAGCCGGATGATGCAACTGACCCACTGCAGTGACAAAATGCTGCGCGGTCAGTTGTCGTCCCTGCACTGTCGCGATTCTCCATAGCTTATCTCGCTCGTCAAATTCGGCGCCACTAACCTCCTCAGCAAACTGAATATGGCCCATTAATCCGTATTTTTCTGCCGTATCGTGCTGGTATTTGAGTATCTGCTTCTGGCCCGACCACTTGTATTCCCACTGATCGTTATGTTCAAACGAGTAACTGTAAAGCGCTGATGGTATGTCGCACTCGGCGCCGGGATAGGTGTTATCACGCCAGGTGCCACCGAGATCTGCTGCCTTTTCCAGAATAACAAAGTCTTCAATTCCGGCCTGCTTTAGCTTTATGCCCAAACAGAGCCCGGAGAATCCGGCACCGACAATGACTATCTGATAATGTTTCAATGGCGTGGTAACTGTTGCCTGAGTTTTTCCTGCAAATTGCCGGGCTTGTTTGAGGTAGGCGCACTGTGGTGCGGACGATTTCAACGAGCATTTTATTATTTGCCTGGCGCTATTTTAGACTATCAACTTCACGGCTCACAGTGTTTTTACTCCTGCGGCGCACCTCGACGGCCTAAGAATCAGGCGAGCACTTAGGTATACTCGGCCATGTAGCAGATGAACCAGCAACCCAAAAACCAGTCAATGAATACTAAGGATAACTGCCCTAATTGCGGAGCAATATTGCACGGCGCCTTCTGTTCCAACTGTGGCCAGAGCCAGAAACGCACGGACCGCTTTCTGTTGTCGCTGATAAACGAGGCCTTTGAGGACATATTCCGCATCGATTCGCGGGCCTGGAGAACCACCTATGGATTGTTGTTCAAGCCCGGATTCCTGTCGACCGAGTATTTTGCCGGCCGCCGCGCCCGGTATATTCCTCCGCTGCGCCTTTATGTGATAACCAGCCTTGCATTCTTTATCAGTCTTTCCATCTTCAATTTTTTTTCTGATCCCGACACGTTGCAGGTCAACGGGGAAGATACTGTAGCGGTGGAAGCCGTAAGTTCTGCGGGAAGTGATGGTAGCGAGGGCCAGCCATCCGAAGTTACAGAGGCCGCCACTGATCAGCCAGACAAGGAGGTTCAGGTGGACGATGAAATTGAGTTTGAAACTCTGACTCTGCCATTCCTCTCCGACGAGAAAACTGAACAACTGAGAACTATTTTGAAACGCCAAAGCATTAAGCTCAGAGAAATGCTGGAGGAAGATCCTGCCGAATTTGGCGCAATTCTGATTGACCTGGCACCACCGATAATATTTCTGCTATTACCGGTATTTGCCCTGCTACTGAAAATTGCCTACGTGTTTAAAGGCATGTTTTATACCGAGCATCTGGTGGCCGCCGTGCACAACCAGTGCTTCCTCTACCTTGTGCTGCTTATCTTTTCTTTCATACCGTTGTTAGTGCCCGCAACATGGAGTGGATGGATACAGTTTGTTACAGGAGCATGGATTCCTGTTTATATGTTGCTCAGCCTGAAAAATGTATACCGGCAATCGTGGCCTCTGACTATCCTGAAATATGTGGTGCTGACGGTGAGCTACCTGATACTGCTGTTCTGCGGCATGGCAGCCGCTGTGCTGGTCGGCCTTTTAACACTTTAACCGCTCGCCAGCGGCAAAAGCCTGGAACGATTTTATCTGAGCAAAGCTGGATTTAAACCTGGATGTCAGCGTCGATCGAATCCTTCTACAACACTAAAGCAAACTGCGCTGGCTGATCGGAAATTTCCTGTAGTCTGCAATCTTACTGGGCCTGCTCATCCAGCACCGTTCGTGGCAGGGTGATTGACACTTGAGTATATTCATGGCGCTGTGTTTTCACGCCGATGGACCCACCCAGTCCCTTGACGCTGGTCTTAACAATATCCAGACCGTATCCACTGCCCCCTTTGCTGTGTTCACCTGAGCTAAAACCCGGTTTGAACAGGAAACGCACAATTTTGGTTGGACTGATATTCTGTGCATCTTTTTTATCAATTAATCCTTTGTCAACCGCCTTTGTCAGCACACTCTTAAGATCCAGACCAGCCCCGTCATCGCGTAACGTGAGCAACAGTTTTTCATCATCCATCTCACGCAGTGCAAGTACGATCTGTCCAGT
>JAHHOC010000142.1 GCA_018677115.1 Arenicella sp.
ATTGCTAGCTGCCGCTTTCTCAACTTTTGCCCATAGATGATGATCTACAAACGGACCTTTTTTAATTGAACGTGCCATATGTCTTGGAAACCCTCAGAGCCTATTTCTTGCGTCGACGAATAATCATCGAGTCGCTACGTTTATTTCTGCGCGTGCGGAAACCCTTGGTGGGCACACCGGTTGGTGAAACCGGATGACGACCACCGGAAGTACGGCCTTCACCACCACCATGCGGATGATCAACCGGGTTCATGGCAACGCCGCGTACGGTAGGCCTGATACCCCTCCAACGCTTGGCACCAGCTTTACCCAGCTTGCGCAATGAATGTTCAGAGTTGCCGACTTCGCCCAACGTAGCGCGACACTCAAGCAGTACTTTACGCATCTCGCCGGATCGCAGCCTTACCTGAGCATATTTGCCTTCGCGACCTACATATTGCACCGCAGCACCGGCTGAACGGGCCAGTTGGCCGCCCTTACCTGGTTTCAGTTCAATATTGTGAATTACCGAGCCGACCGGAATATTACGCAATGGCAAACAATTGCCAACCGCAATCGGTGCATCAATCCCAGAGATTATAGTTGCACCGGCGCGCAACCCTTTGGGCGCCAATATGTAGCGGCGCTCACCATCTGCGTAGCAAACCAGGGCCAGATGCGCACTGCGGTTTGGATCATATTCCAAACGCTCGACCTTGGCTGGGATAGTGTCTTTATTACGCCGGAAATCCACCACGCGATACTTTCTCTTGTGTCCGCCACCACGATGCCGGACAGTGATGCGACCATCATTGTTTCGACCATTTATCGCACGCTTTGACTCCAACAATGGTTTATAGCCATCGCCTTTGTGCAAATCGGGATTGACGACCCGGACAGTTCCGCGACGGCCCGGAGAAGTAGGTTTTAATTTTACCAATGCCATGATTGTTACCTTAGCTATTTACAGACCTACGCCTGGAATTCAGCGAAATCTATGTCGCTGCCTTCTTTCAAGCGGATATACGCTTTCTTGCGGTCTTTACGCTGACCGATGGTGCGCCCGAACCGCTTGGTTTTACCTTTCACATTCAAGATATTCACCGCGGCAACCTCAACATCAAACGCCTGTTCAACGGCAGATTTGATATCGTTACGAGTCGCGCTGGTGGCCACCTCGAACACAACCTGGCCACCCTTTTCAGCTGCATGCGTGCTTTTCTCGGTTACCACCGGTGCCAGCAGCACTTTGTACAACTGGTCTTTAGACAAATTTGACGATCTCATGCCCATTTCTCCTCAATTTGTTTGACCGCTTCGGGAGTGATTACCACCTTGTCAAAACCAATCAGACTCACCGGGTTTATTTCATCTGCTTCCAGAATTCCCACGTGATACAAATTACGTGAAGCGAGGGCAAGTTTTTCATCAAACTCATGGGTCACGACCAAAACATCTTCAAGCTGCAACTCTTTCATCTTACTAACCAGTTGTTTGGTTTTCGGTTCAGATACGGAAAAATCATCTGCAACAATCAAGCGGTCCTGACGGACCAGTTCGGACAGAATTGAACGCATTGCAGAACGATATGCCTTGCGGTTCATCTTTTGCGAGAAATCCTGCGTGCTGGCAGGGAAAGTCCTGCCACCGCCGCGCCATATAGGGCTGCGCGAGGTGCCCGCGCGCGCGCGGCCGGTACCTTTCTGGCGCCAGGGCTTAGCCCCACCACCTGACACTGCAGAGCGATTTTTCTGGCCACGGGTACCCTGTCGAGCACCGGCCTGATAGGCAACCACTGCCTGATGGATCAAGGCTTCATTGTAATCCGCAGCAAACACCGCATCAGATACCTGCAAAGCTGAACCATTATGTTGTTTTAGTTCCATGATCTCGACCTACTATTATTTGCTGCCAGCAGCGGCTTTAACCGAAGGTTTTATTACCAGACTGCCACCCTTGGATCCGGGCACTGAGCCTTTCACCAGCAGCACGTTTCGTGCAGAATCGACCCTGACTATTTCAAGGCCTTGCTGGGTCCGCTTGCGCGCACCCATGTGGCCACCCATTTTCTTGCCCTTAAACACCTTGCCGGGGTCCTGGCACTGGCCGGTTGAGCCCAGTGATCTGTGCGAAACAGATACACCGTGAGTGGCTCTTAAACCACCAAAGCCCCAACGCTTGATACCTCCGGCAAACCCTTTACCGATGGTAGTACCCTGCACATCAACTTTCTGGCCAGGCTCAAACAGGTTAACAGTGATTTCTGAACCAACCTGCAATCCAACCGACTCAACAGCCTGTTCAGCATCAGACTGCACCTCATCTGCGGCCTCGTCAGCACTCTCAGCAGGCGCCTCTGCAGCAGGCACAGGGGGCAGTTCAACCGAATCGGCAGCGACCCTGAATTCCGCCAGTCGTGTGCCCGGCGCAACATTTGCTTTGGCATAGTGGCCCGCAAGCGCCTTACTCACACGGTTGCTTTTGCGTTGGCCGGTTGACACCTGCACTGCCTCATAACCATCAGTGGCAATGGTTTTTACCTGAGTGACGCGGTTTGGTGAAACCTCCACTACGGTAACAGGAACCGAGCGCCCGTCTTCCTGGAAGACTCGGGTCATACCTATTTTCTGTCCAATTAATCCAAGTGACATTTTCTTATCAACTCACGTTTGCTGGTTATAAAAGGCCTAATTAACCTTGATTTCAACGTCGACGCCTGCTGCCAAATCGAGACGCATTAATGCATCCACCGTTTTGTCAGTGGGCTCAACAATATCCACAATCCGCTTATGGGTGCGAACTTCGAATTGATCCCGCGCTTTCTTGTTCACATGAGGTGAACGGAGAAGGGTAAGGCGCTCAATTCGAGTTGGCAGGGGAATCGGGCCGCACACCAGTGCACCAG
>JAHHOC010000153.1 GCA_018677115.1 Arenicella sp.
GAATTGCTGTAGCTGCCGCGCTGTTTCAATTGGGACGACAGGCCTGGCTAAGCTCTTCGCCGCAAGCCGGGAGATGAATAGAAGTAGCCGACGGTGAAGCGGCCGCATGGCTGCTTCTGTGTTTTGATCGTGCACACCCCATTCAAGTTATACCTGTAGATTCATGTCTGCTTCGCGGTGTTACCTGGCGTTCAAAGCCATGATCGCTGATCAGGTCGTTGACCAATGGCTGTCCTCAATCATTAGCAGACTTTCTCACTTAAGGAAGGTCTGACTAATTGAGAAAAAATCGTCATTGCGAGCGTAGCGCGGCAATCTCGGGACTTGGAATCAATCGTTTGGAGATTGCTTCGTCGCTTCGCTTCTCGCAATGACGGATTAATCAGAGTTTTCTTGAATTATTTAACATTCACAATCGGCCAAGAGCAGACATTTGCAGAATAACGAGAGATAATAATACTCATGTCCGTGCAATGTGAAACAACTGCCAAGATATCAGCGAATGCTGACATTGGATTTTTCGAGCGCTACCTGACGTTGTGGGTGGCACTCTGCATTATTGCAGGCATCGGTCTGGGCCACTGGATACCGCAGTTTTTTCAAAGTATCGGCCAGCTGGAAGTCGCGCAAATCAATATGCCTGTGGCTTTCCTGATCTGGCTGATGATCATCCCGATGCTGATCAAGATTGATCTCAGGGCACTGAAAAACGTGGGCCAATTCTGGCGAGGTATCGGCGTCACATTATTCGTTAATTGGGGTGTGAAGCCGTTTTCGATGGCACTGCTTGGCTGGTTTTTTATAGGTTACGTGTTTCGCGGCTGGCTGCCGGAAAGCCAGATTGACAGCTATATTGCCGGATTGATTCTGTTGGCTGCTGCGCCCTGCACAGCGATGGTATTTGTCTGGAGTAATCTTTCACGCGGAGAACCCCATTTTACGCTGACACAGGTGGCACTCAACGATGTCATCATGGTGTTCGCTTTTGCGCCGCTTGTTGCACTGCTGCTCGGGATATCGTCCATTTCAGTTCCATGGGATACCCTGTTTCTGTCGGTGCTGTTATACATTGTTGTGCCATTAATAATCGCTAACATATTGCGTAGATTATTACTGAGCGGCAACAGTGGCCAGCAAAGACTGGATCGTACACTGAAGCTGCTCCACCCGTGGTCATTAGGGGCGTTACTCGCAACCCTGGTATTGTTGTTCGGATTTCAGGGTGAACAAATTTTCAGGCAGCCACTGATCATATTGATACTGGCCGTGCCTATCCTGATACAGGTATTGTTCAACTCGGGGTTGGCCTACCTGCTTAACCGCGCGGTGAAATCACCGCACTGTATTGCCGGACCTTCTGCATTGATTGGAGCAAGTAACTTCTTTGAACTGGCAGTTGCTACCGCAATAGCATTGTTTGGTTTTGAGTCAGGTGCGGCACTGGCAACAGTCGTTGGTGTGTTAATCGAAGTGCCTGTTATGTTGCTGGCTGTTCGAGTCGTCAATTCAACCGTTGGCTGGTATGAGCAACGTGAAGGCATTCAAAGCAATGATGAGTGCTGTCCTCAACGATAGGGCATTCAAGGGGACAGATTTATTTCAAAATATTGATCCCTGAAACAATGGGGTCAGACTCCATTGAAACGTCAAAATTTGATCTAATCAATCGAGTCTGACCCTATTGATTCTATTGATTACACTGCTTCACGATGCAGTCGCCTGCGTAACAGGTGACCCAGTGCAACCAGGATCAGGAGCGGGAAGACCGGGTCATGGCCCGTAGTTGCCGGATTCAGCGCACAACCGCCACCTCCACCGCCACCACCCGCCACAATCGCACTGAACAGCTGGCCGAAGATCTCGTCCTCGTCATTTACCAGCGGGCCTGTATCGTCATCGCCCGACCAGACCACCAGAAACTCGTTTGCTGTGATGTTGTATGCCACCGCCGGGTTGAAGGCTCCAAAGTTGATATCGCCAGTTATGCCCATATCGGAGAGCTGGATATGAGCAGCGCCGATCTCATTGCCGGCCGAATCCAGGCGCCGGCCAAAGATTTCAAACTCATCATCCACCAGCATCCCAGTGTCGTCGTCGCCCTGCCATACCACCAGGTACTCATCGGCGGAGAGATCCCAGGTCACCGCCGGGCTGGTTGCATCATAGTTGGCATTGCCGGGCGGGCCCATGGCGGAAATGCGGAAGTCATTGGTGCCAGTCTCGGCCCCCGTCGGAGCAGTGATGCGCTGCCCGAAGATCTCGAACTTGTCATCCACCAGCGGAGCCGTGTCGTCATCGCCCTGCCATACCACAAGATATTCATTATCCGTCTTGCCCATGTCGGAGATGCGGAAGTCATTGGTGCCGACCTCGCCCCCCGTCGCAGCATTGATGCGCTGGCCTTAGATTTCGTACTCATCATCCACCAGCAGGCCCGTGTCGTCATCGCCCCGCCACACCACCAGATATTCGTTATCCATGGCATTCCAGGCGACCGCCGGATCGGTGGCACGATATAAGGCGATAGCGCCGTCCGGCCCCATATCCCAGATGCGGAAGTCGTTGACTCCGACCTCTGCTGCCGCTGCGTTGATGCGTTGGCCGAAA
>JAHHOC010000161.1 GCA_018677115.1 Arenicella sp.
CAAGAGGGCTTGGATAGTGTGTTGGAAACGGTGGGTGGGATTTCGTTGATAGCAAATCCCTTATTTGCGATTGTCGCGGTAATTTGCGCGGCAACCCTCATGCTTTTCATTCTGGTTGCGTCCCTACTTTTGCTCTTTTAGGATGGTGAGTATGTCGACTCTCGATCATATGGGTATTCAACGATGGCGTTTGCGCAGGCCACAAAAGCCGATAGAGCAATTTCCAAACAGCGGCGAAATACTGGAAACAGTGCCGCGAGGTTCCGTAGAGGAAAATTCTGCTTCTGCAATTGATAACATGGATTGGGAACGTCTCAGGGAATTTGTTTGTCAGTCCGCTCAATGTGTTTCCTGTGCGCAGAGTTCTCCTATTCTAGGCGAGGGGAATATCGAGGCAGATTGGGTATTCTTGATTGATGCGCCAAGCGTGAGAGATATCGAACAGCAGGAATTGCTGACCGGCAGAGGTGGGTTGCTCTTCAATGGCATTCTTGCCGCCCTCGGCCTGCAACGTGAAGACGTTTACCTGACTTCTGCAATTAAGTGTCCCCCGAACGGTAATTCAACGCGCGCGGCAGATTGCGAAAAAGTTATTCATCGGCAAATCAGCCTGATCCAGCCGCGCATTGTGGTTGCTTTCGGTGAGTTTGCCGCTCAATCGGTAATCAAGGCCAATGAAGCGCTGGGTGTGTTGCGGGGCCAACCACAACAATGTTTCATAAATAAGCTGCCGATTATTCCCACCCATAGCCTGTCGGAAGTTCTGCGTGAGCCGGTTTTGAAGGCAGAACTGTGGCATGACCTGAAAAAGGCAAATGCACTTCTTTCACCGTAGGCGCACCGTGTATTTGCTTTACATCAATTACTGGATCACCGGCGATGCTCCACACTAAGCCGATGCCGGAATCATGAAACCACTTACCCTGGACAGTTTGCTGTACCGGCCGATGCTCAGCACTGATTTAGATCAGGTGGTGGCGATAGAGCGTAGTACCCAGGCGGTTTCCTGGAGCCGCCTTTCATTTGAAGAATGTCTAACAAATTCATATGCTTGCCATGTTTTAGAAAGAAACTGCGAGGTGCTCGCATTCTCTATCAACTGTTCTGTCATTGACGAGTTGCATATTCTCAATCTCGCGGTTTCCAAACCATGGCAGGGCAATGGCCTGGGTCACGTATTAATGCAGAATATCGTGCAATGGTCGGAACAACATGGCTCCCGTAAACTATTTCTTGAAGTGAGGGCGAGCAACAAAATAGCCCAGAGCTTGTATTTTAAATGGCAATTCAGGCAAATTTCAGTACGTAGAGCGTATTACCGGACAGGCGAAAAACAACGTGAAGATGCATTGGTGCTGGTGCGCGAGCGAGGCCAGCCAGTTCTCGCCAAC
Source organism: Arenicella sp. (assembly GCA_018677115.1). Lineage (GTDB taxonomy): Bacteria > Pseudomonadota > Gammaproteobacteria > Arenicellales > Arenicellaceae > Arenicella. The sequence goes on from JAHHOC010000161.1 coordinate 1,392, forward strand.
GCTAATTTGTGATTACCAGCAGTGTCTGGTCCAGACTGAGTATTTGATCGGCACTGATGCCATTCCAGGTTAACAGCTGCTGTAATTTCACCTTGTAGTGTCTTGCTATTGACCAAAGTGTGTCGCCGCGCTTAACTCGGTGGAACAACTTGTTATCATTGTTAACCGAGTCGGATAGCGTCGGCGCTGAATAGCTATCGGCATCGGCAGAGACTGGAATATACAGGGAGCGGCCGGCCACAATTTTTGAGTCTGGCAGCTTATTGGTTTTCTGCAGCGCGGCCACACTGACACCATACTGGTGGCTAATGCCCCCGAGCGTATCGCCAGCTCTGACAATGTGATTTTTATAGCTCACCGCTGGTGTCTGCGAAATAGCCTGCATTACCTGTGTGGCTTCTGTTAAATGTGATACCGGCACCAACAAATTATGCGAGCCGTACGGAGAAGTGGCCCAGCGGATAAAACCAGCATTCATATTCTGCAGGCGTTTGTGATCGATACCACTTTGCGCGGCAAACCGCCGCAGGTCAATTTGCCTGTCAAGCGGAAGTATTTCGAAATGGGGTTGGTTGTTGATTTGTGGTAGAGAAACTCCGAATTCGTGTGGATTAGAGATAATGTTTTTAAGAGCCATGAGCTTGGGTACGTAGCGCTCGGTTTCCGAGCGGAGTGTAAGTTCCGCATAGGAACTGCCCCTGTTGGCCCGATGGTTGGCTTTAATCGCCCTGGCTATTGTTCCCTGACCAGCATTGTATGCCGCCAACGTTAAAAACCAGTCTCCATTGAAACGGTTGTTCAGCTCGGTCAGGTAATCGAGCGCAGCATTGGTCGACGCCACCACATCCAGTCGACCGTCGTACCACCAATCCTGGTGTAAACCATAGTGCCGCCCGGTTGCGGGTATAAATTGCCATAAACCAGCCGCGCCGGAACGCGATACCGCATGGGGCTTGAAGGCGCTTTCAATAGCCGGTAACAGCGCCAACTCCATCGGTAAATTACGTTTCTCGAGCTGCTCGACTATGTAATGCAGAAACGGCTCTGAGCGGGCGAATAAATCCTTGAGAAAAGTCGGATGCTCGCTATTCCATTTTTCATACTGAGATACATGTTCAGAATATAACGCCGGTAACACAAAACCTCGTTTGATTCTGGTCAGCAGATCGACTTGCGGAAGTGTAATCGGTGGCATCAGTTCAGCGTTTTGAGGACTCGTGGCGTCGGTCGTTTCGACGGTACTCAACTCCTCATTGCCTTGAGAATCTGCAGCTTGCACAGTTCCTGCAACCGAATCACCCGCAGGTGACGATTGAGCGGGAATATCGCGGTCACGTGCCATGTGGCTGCAGGCACTCAATAGGAACGCGCCGACGACTAGAATGGAGGCTTTCAGCTGCATGTTGGCATAGTAATGATGAGCTGCCTCAAGGTCAATGTGGAGTTGAAGTAAATCATGTAAGATATTGATATGAATAGCACAAAGAGCGCAGCCACCAGCAATTACAGCGGCCAGTCCAGCTGGTGCAATTCGGATTATGGACGGCAATTTATAGTCACTGAGTCCAAGGCGCTGCGAAGTGCACTGAAACATATTAATGGCCCTCGGGTTTTGCAACTTGGCGAGTTGATTGATCAGGCTGCGATTGATCAAATGGACTTGCCCGAGTTGATCGTTTGCTCGTCGAGTCCGTCCTCCCGGCAAGCCCAGCTTATTGCCGATCCTGCCTTTTTACCGCTCGGCCCTGAATCCGTTGCCAGTGTAATTGTTCCACACGTACTCGACACTCACCCTTTGCCGCATCAGGTGCTGCGCGAAGCGCACCGGGTATTGCGCGCAGAAGGCTGTTTGGTGCTGTCGGGCTTCAGCCCCTACAGCTTGATAGGCTTACAGCGCTGGTTGTGGCCGCGAGCAGTGGTGAAAGGCCAATATTATTCCGTAGGGCGGGTGATAGACTGGTTGCAGTTACTTGGATTCGAAGTGGTAGGCAGTGCCATGTTTCAGTACGCTCCGCTCACCAAATCCAAACGGCTGCAGAACGGCCTGTCTTTTGTCAATTCAATAGGTGACCGATGGTTGCCGATGAGCGGTGGTGGATATATGATCACCGCCAGAAAACGCGAACTGGGAACTACCATGATCGGCAATCTTAAGTTTGCCAGGCAGCCACGCAAACTGGTTAACGCAGCCTCAGTCAGAGCAATACCACAACAAGCTGCCAAACACAGCAGGAATTATCATTATGGCTAAGACTGTCGAGGTCTACACTGACGGCGCCTGCAGGGGCAACCCTGGTCCGGGTGGCTGGGGCGCCGTTCTGATCTATGGGTCACAACGTAAGGAAATGTTTGGCGGTGAGTCTGAGACAACTAACAATCGGATGGAGTTAATGGCAGCAATCAACGCTTTACGGGTGTTAAAGCGGGACTGCGAGCTCACCTTGTATACCGATTCGCAATACGTTCGCAAGGGCATTACCGAGTGGATCGAGGGTTGGAAAAAACGCAATTGGCGCACCGCCGCCAGAAAACCGGTGAAAAACTCTGACCTGTGGCAGCAGTTGGATAGCGAAGTTGAGAGACATAAAATTAACTGGGTCTGGGTCAAGGGTCACTCAGGTAACGAGGGCAATGAATTGGCTGATCAACTGGCCAATCGTGGAATTGATGAGGTGCTCAGTTGAACGATGAACTGGCAAACTGCCGCCAGATTGTTCTGGACACCGAAACCACCGGTCTCGAACATCGGCAGGGGCATAGGATTATTGAAATCGGTTGTGTGGAGTTGATCAATCGCAAGCTCACCGGCAACAATTACCATGTTTACCTGAATCCGCAGCGTGAAATCGATCAGGGAGCGATTGAGGTGCATGGAATAACTAATGAATTTCTGCACGACAAGCCGTTGTTTTTGGATATTTACCAGCAGTTTCTGGAATATTTGAGCGGTGCTGAATTGGTGATTCACAATGCAGCATTCGACGTCGGGTTCATAGAGTCTGAGTTGGAAAAACTCGACCAGTCGACACCCCGATTGGAAGAAATTTGCGCGGTGCACGATACCTTGTTACAGGCTCGAAAAATGTTTCCGGGCCAACGTAATGACCTTGATTCGCTGTGTAAGCGCTATGAAATAGACAATAGTCAGAGAGAGTTACACGGCGCCTTATTGGACGCTGAAATTTTAGCTGACGTGTACTTATCGATGACCGGTGGGCAAACCGCTCTGTCGCTTGATGCCGCTGTCGCAGAAAACGGCGCAGAAGATAGCGCCAGGGACAAAGTGAACCTGTCTGGGTTGAACTTGCCGTTGGTTAAACCAACCGATCTGGAACGCCAAAATCATGTAGAATGGCTCGTTCGGCTGGATGAAAAGGTCGATGGCCAATGCGTTTGGTCGAGGTTAAACCAGAAATAGACCCGTGAGTAAAATAACCAACATCAAGAAGCTTTCCGGATACGATTTATCCGGCTATAGCTTGATGGGAAGCGATTTATCCGGAGCGCAACTGGCGAAAGCAAGGTTGCGAGGGGCAAATCTGGCTGGCGCAGACCTTTCCGGTGCCGATTTAAGTGAAGCCGATCTGACTGGTGCAAATTTATCTGGCGCGGATCTGTATCAGGCAAAATTATCCGGCGCGCGCATGAACGGAGCAAACTTGAGTCACAGCGATTGTACCTCTGCTGATTTGACCAATTGCAGGTTAGCTGGTGCGCGCCTGCGCGAGTGTAAGCTGCCCGGCGCCGTTTTGCGAAATGCAGAACTCAATGCCGCCGACTTAAGTGACTCGGACTTGTCTGCGGCCGACTTGCGGGGTGCAAAATTTTCCGGTGCAGTGTTTGACCGGGCCAATTTGAATAGAGCCAATTTGAGCGGTGCAAAATTGTTTGGTGCCAAATTGACGAACGTAAAGATGCGTAATGCAATCCTGCGAAATGCCGATTTTACTGCAGCAAAACTGCGGGGTGCTGATATCAGCGACGCAGATCTGGTCGGCGTCAAATTGTTTAATGCTGATATGAGCCACAGTAATCTATGCAAATCGAATTTGGATGGAGCCAGCGTTCGGGCGGCGATCCTCAGTGGGTCGAATCTGCGCTATGCACAGATAAATTCGGCAAACCTTTCTCATGCCAGTCTTACCCGTGCCGACCTCTCGCATTCATCTTTCAGGGAAAGTGACCTCTGGGGTGCGCGCGTGTCGGGCGGTGATTTCAGCAATTCAGACTTGAGTGGAGCCAACCTGCTTGCCACCGGCATGAACAAGAAATTTGCCTTATCTGAATTCCCGGATGTTACTTTTTCAGAACAGACGCACTGGGACGACCAGAGGATAAAACGAAAACGTCGAGAGACCTCGGCGGCGCACAAAAAGTCGATAGAGTCAGAGACCGCCAAACGGGGGTTTTTCTCGCGCGTGTTCCGCGCCAGATCGTAACCGGGCTATGGGGTAAGAGATCCGTTGAGATTCGCAGCGGAAGCTACAGCAGGGAAATCGCGATAACTCCAACTATGCTCAGCACGATCGTGTAGGGGATCGCCATCCAAACCATAGTCAGGTAGGAGAGGCGAATAAGGGGTGCCAGGGCAGAAGTCAGCAGAAATAGAAATGCAGCCTGCCCGTTAGGCGTAGCCACGCTGGGTAAATTGGTTCCAGTGTTAATGGCAACTGCCAGCAGGTCGAAATGAGGTCGAGTGATCGAACCATCATTCAAAGCCACCACCATTTCGTTGATGTAAACGGTGGCCACGAATACATTGTCGCTGATCATCGATAGAACACCATTGGCGATAAACAGCATAACCGGCTGCGCATCCTCCGGCATCGCCAGCACCGCATGGGTGATGGGTTCAAATAAATGCTGTTCATGGATTACCGCGACTACGGCAAAAAACACTACCAACAAAGCGGTGAATGGCAGCGCCTCTTCAAAAGCATGACCAATTTTGCCTTCTTCAATGACACCGTTGAAGGCAGTCAGCAAAACGATAACCATCAGTCCGATCAACCCAACCT
>JAHHOC010000166.1 GCA_018677115.1 Arenicella sp.
ACGCCGGGTGATGCGTTCCAGTTCTTCTGTCTCCCACTCATTCGGGTCGATCACCAGCGCACCCTTCGATCCGCCGAACGGCGCTTCCACCAGCGCGCATTTATAACTCATCAATGCGGCCAGCGCCTCGACTTCATCCTGGTCGGCATAGGGCGAGTAACGGATACCGCCCTTAACCGGTTCCATATGTTCGGAATGCACTGAACGATAACCAGTGAAGGTGTACATTCGGCCGCGCAATCGGACTCCGAAACGAACGGTATAGGTGGAATTTACAACCTTGATCTTGTGCCGCAAGCCTTCCGACATATCAATCAGCGCCGCCGCCTCGTCAAAGGTTCTTTCAACCGATTCCAAAAAAGTATGAGTTTGTTTAGACATTATTGTTGACCCACCAAAGTTGATTGATTAATTCTATTCTAGTGTAAGAGTGCTGTTAATACTTGGCCTAATTGCGGACCTGTACAGTGATATATTTTAATTGCTGTTCGCGCATATGATGTTCTTGTCAATTGAGGCTGTTTAGAAACGCTGCAAACGCCCGCATCGCCGATGCCGTTACCGGATGATGTTCCTGCTTCATGAGCTGTTCGCCTGTATGTCCTGATTTATATAGCTGGTAAATGCGATCAGGATCATCATCACCTTCCATATCCAGATAGGAGGTTGAAAGCCGTATCGTCAGAATTTGCGGGGGGACTCCAAAATCCGAACCCGGCAGGCTGGCAATTTGCCATTTTTCAAGCAGGTGGTGACACAGATCAGTTGAGGTGGTGACGCCTGAATTTGCCAACCCCTGTTTGAATGAGTCGAAATTCGCCGCAATATAAAAAGCTCCTTCGGCTGCGCTACAGTGAATTCCCAAAGCGCTTAACTGACTGCGGATATAACGGCTACGTATGGCGTGTATAGCACAGCAATCGCTGACATAGTCCTCGATATCCGGATGCAGTCTGTATGCTTCAATCGCTGCATATTGAATCGGCGCTGATACGCTGGACCATGTCTCGCTGGCGAAAATAAGTAAATTCTGCATCACCTTACGACCAAAATTTCCCGGCGGCACCAGCGCAACGCCGATCCGCCAACCGCCGAGGGAGAGATGCTTGCTTAAACCACCGAAAACAAAACTGCCCTCGGGATAGTAGCTGGCAATCGATGTGTGGGTTCCCGGCTCAAAGCACAACTGAAAGTAGATCTCGTCACTCAAAACCAGAATATTGTTGGCGCGGCAATAATCAGCGATTTGCTCGAGTAATGCATCGTTAATGGCACCGCCACTCGGGTTGTTTGGGCTGTTCAGTATCAGCAGTTTGCTTGGATTAGTAGATTCCTGCACCAATTTGTCTAACTCCTGCAGATCGAGCTGGTAATTGTTTTCCACCCTTGCTGGAATGTAACGGCATCTATTGCCAAGCATGCTCGCCTGCGGTGCATAACTGACCCACGATGGCGTAGGCAGGAACAGATCGGCGCCTAGCACCGCCTGCAGGGCGTAGATCAATACCTTGCTGCCCGGTCCTACAATAACCTGCGATGGGGCAAAATCGATATCCAGTTTGCTGCTGTAATAATCGGAAACCGCATCGATCAGTGGCGGCAAACCACGTCCGGGCAGATAGCTTTTCTTGTTTGCATGTTGCGCCAGCGCTTTTTGCAGGCGCGGATGCACATCAAAACGCGATTCGCCAAAGCCCATGTGAAAAACTTGCTCACCGTCCTGCCATAACCGGTTAACGGTCTCATTTATATACAGTGTCGAAGAAGGCGACAACTGTTCAAAGAGCATATTTAACGGGTATGCGTGATTCATATCAGTGATCGTTTATTAACCAGAAAAAAAGGCCCGCAACGTAATGTTAGCGGGCCTTTCTGCGAACAGATCAATTATTGTTGCCTGGATCTTAGAAGTTATAGATTCCTTTCAGGTACCAGGAGCCTCCCTCATAATTCGCTGCAGTCCGGCGTGGATACTGCAGGCCAACACTTTGCCGGTTGGCAAACACACCATCATTGGCGATTTCGTCAACATAGGAGTCAAAGATATTGGCGGCGCCAAACACCACTTTAAGCTGTTCGGTTGCCTGCCAGCCAACTTCAGCGTCAATATAAATAATCGGATCTATCTCAGCGCTGCGATTTCCCGGCGCACCGTTAATAGTGCCACGCTCATCATAATGCGAGCCGTAATAGGTCGCCCGCAGCAGCAGGTTCACATCATCGTTCAGCAGTGTATTGGTAGACAGGGTAAAGCGATCCTCTGGATAGTTATTTTCAATATCCTCAATAGTAGAGGCGCTGACCGGCAGAATTCCCGCAACCGCTGTCTGGCCGGTTACATCGATCTCATTGTGTGCATAGGCAAATGTCACATCGGTGCTGACTTCTCCCCAATCAATAGCACCGTTAAGAACCACATCAAACCCCTCATGCTCGACATCCAATGCGTTGGTGTAAAACGACAGCGTCAGGTTATCCGAGCCCGGTATTGGGATATCGCCGGTACGGTAAATTCGGTCATCAACCTCGACGTTGTAGAAGTCGACAGTTAAGTCCCATACCTCGCCTAAACTGGTTGTAAAGCCGAGGCTGATATTGGTGGATTCCTCTTCCTTCAGGTTAGTGCCCCCGGCATTACGCGCGGCAGCACTATTGGCCGGCACCAAACCTTCTTCAACCTGCAGCCCGGTTCGGCCGTCAAAGGTCGTAATGATAGAGGAGATATTGGATTGACCTGGAGTCGGCGCGTGAAAGCCGGTAGAGATGGCACCGCGCAGTGTGAAGTTGTCATTCACATTGTAGCGGGTGGCAACTTTACCGTTTGTAGTGCTGCCGAAGTCAGAAAAATCTTCATAGCGAAGTGCATACTGCATCAGCCATTCGTCACTGACGTCGTGCTCCACATCCACGTACAGAGCAAAGTTATCGCGGTCAAACTTACCGGCACTGGCCAGTGTAGGCGAACTCATGCCGCTGGGCCCGCCATTTGGACTGGTAGTCAGGGCATTGGCGTCGCCGGGCACCAGTGTGAAGGATTCTTCGCGCCATTCAGCACCATAAGATATGGCAATCCTGTCGGTCAGCGCAGTGGAAAAATCCGCATTAAGGTTAATTTCTTCCTGCTCATAGGAACCCATATTGAATCCCCGTACCGGCATACCACCTTGTAATGGCAAGCTCGGGTTGATGGTATTGTTGAGGAAGTACTCCAATTCGTTGGAGCCCATGCCGATGCTGAAGTCATAGGTCGTCTCATTGGCGAAGGTTCCGCGAATCCCACCGACCAAACTGGAGTCAGTCTGTTCCCCGTCCAGGAACGGCGTGAACCCAACATTACAAATCTGCTGCGCAGGATTACGCAGGCAGACTCCAGAGGGGCCCTCCACTCCTGCCGATGTAGACACCAGGGTGGAATGCCCGGGATTACGATAGAAGAAACGGTAGCGTCCTTCGGTATCAGCATAGTTGCCGAATAAATAGGCTTCGGAACCATTAGCGAGTTCCCAGCCGGCATTCACGAAAACCCGTGTGCCACTGGTTTCCGGACGGCCCCATGTCTGAGTGAAAGGTGCATCGCCGAAAGGTGAATCAGCACCAACACCCGCCACACCGGCATTTACCAGTGCCAGAGCATCGGGTCGGATCACGCCTCGTGACAGGGCATCGTTATCGACGTATTCAATACTGGCGTTAATGAAGCCATTTTCACCAGCGGCAAAACCCATGTTGGCGGCAACCTTGGTACTTGCCTCTCCCTCATAGAATTCCCCGTACTGCACTTGCACTTCACCGCCTTCAGCAGCGTTCTTCAGTTCAAAATTCATTACTCCCGAAATAGCATCAGATCCATACTGCGCTGCTGCACCATCGCGCAGCACCTGTACGTTTTGAAGAGCAATGCTGGGAATCATTGCGACATCCACACCGTGGGATCCATTGCCTGCCGCCGGTGCAAAAAACTGTACCAGTGCCGATCGATGCCGACGCTTACCGTTAACCAGTATCAGGGTTTGATCAGGCGACATGCCTCGCAATGAAGTCGGTCTTACAAATGCACTGCCATCACCGGTTGCCGGAGTGGCGGTGTAGGATGGTACAAGGGTTTTCAGGTTGTCGGTAATATCCGCGCCATTGCCCAGCGAAGAAAACTCTTCCCCGGAAATAACGTCAATCGGCACCGGCGAATCAGCGGCTGAACGTGCTTTGGCACTGCGGCTGCCCAATACGACCAGTTCTTCGACATTGCTATCCGCTCCTTCCTGCGCATAGGCCGCCGGCATTCCGATGCCGAGCGTAGCTATAATGCCAACACAGCTGGCTATAAAACTGTGATTAAGGTTTTTCATATCAATCTCCAATGTTGCAATTGTTGGTTATATTTATGGGTTTTAGGGTGTCTGTCATCAACACGGTTGAATCCAGCCCAGCTCTGCATAAACCCATTTGCGAACACAATAATCACTACTTTAAAACAAACTTGCCGCACATGCGAATAAAAAACCTGTCGAAATCATATTTTCTACGCTTTTTCAATGACCTAGAAATATATAATTTACCTACCCGCAATATCATTTACACGCTTGTTCAAAAACTGCAACTATGTCAACGGCCGTAAAAAAAACCACACTTGAAGGCGTTACTGTAACTGTCATCGGAGCAGGCATAGCCGGTATCTGCGCCGCCTATTTCATTAAAAAGACGTCGCCAAAATTATCGGTTTGCATAGTGGACTGCGTCGAACCTATGTCCTTTACTTCTGCACAGTCGGGTGAAAATTATCGGAACTGGTGGCCGCATCCAACCATGTCAGCGTTTATCGACCACAGCATTGACCTGATGCAGGATATTGCCGCGGCCAGTAACAACCGTATCCTCATGACACGCGGCGGATATCTTCTGGCCAGCCGTGCTATGTCTATCGACAAAATTTTGCACGCACTGGCTGCAGATCACCCGATGCGATCGCAGATTCGATATCACTCTGCACAACACAACAGTTACCACAGGGGTTCAAGCGACGACTGGCAATCTATAATTCGGGGAATAGACATTCTCAGTGGGAATAAAATGATCAAACGGCAGTTTCCACAGCTAGACCCACAGGTGCAGCATTTGTTGCACATACGCCGTGCGGGCGATATCAGCGCTCAGCAACTGGGGCAATGGATGCTCGAGCAGGCCAGATCACTGGGGCTGCAACAGGTTCGGGGTGAGGTAGCGGATATTCATGCCGGGGCTGATTTCACTGTTGAAATCGCCGATCAAGCAGGATCAAGATCTGTACATAGCGAAATCATCATTAACGCAGCGGGACCATTTATCAACCGGATAGCACAGATGTGGGGCGAATCCCTGCCGATACAGAATTACCTGCAACAAAAAATCGCCTTTGAAGACACGCTTGAGGCCCTGCCCCGTGATCAACCATTTACCGTTGATCTCGACCGGCAATTTATCAACTGGACCGAGCCGGAACATCAGTGGCTGGAGACCGATGAGGACGGTCAGCGTTTTCTGCAGGAAATGCCTGGTGGCATCCATTGTCGACCAGTAGGCGGGTCTAACAGCCGCTGGGTCAAACTCGGCTGGGCCTATAACCAGGCTGCAGCGCCCGCAAAGCGGGATCCGTCACTGGATGCGTTTTTCCCGGACATTGTTATCCGTGGCGCCAGTCGGCTAAACCCCGGGCTGCAAAGCTATACCGACCGGCCGCCGGGTAAGCTGCAACACTATGGCGGCTGGTATACCATGACCGAGGAAAACTTCCCCCTGATCGGCCCCTGTCAACAGAATGGGGCCTACGTGATTGGCGCCTTGTCTGGCTTTGGCAGCATGGCCGCGTGCGCGGCCGGCAAACTCATTGCCGATTATCTCAGCGCAGCGCCGCTACCC
>JAHHOC010000189.1 GCA_018677115.1 Arenicella sp.
CTCCTGTAATCAGGCGACTCTTCCCACGCCGTCCCTTCCAGCAGTTCACGCATTTGCCTGACCAGCGGTTCGCGATTTGCAAGGTTGTTTTTCCTGAGCTCCTGGCGCTCCTGAAAAAACCTTTCGCAGGGCGCGTAGGCCTTATCTCCGGCTGTTTTAAACCTCTCCCAATGTTGATCGGCGCTCTCACTATGGCCCAACGCTTTCCAGCTCTTCTGTAATTCGCCTATCCGTGCGGCCAGTTTGTCGGCATGAAGCTTCGAACCGATCAGCGACTCCATGGCTTCACACAACTCCAGGAATTTTGGCTCGGTAGCAAAATCCACCCAGTCACTCATCTTATCAACCGCCTCACTTGCCTGTACGAGACGTTCGTCCAGCGCCTTTTTGTCCTTGCCGGAATAACGCTGCGCAGCCTTGTTCACCGCCGCCAACTCACGCTTTGCACGCTTCAGATCACCCCGCTTGGTGCTACCCAGCAGGCGGTTAATTCGCTTATGTAATTTATCGAGCTTACGGGCTGCATCTTGTTTTGCACGGCGGCTCTCTGCCTTAAGCTCTTCAATCTCTGATTGAATCTGCTGTTTGGCCAGCAGGGCCGGATAGCTTTCCGGCCACTGCAACGTGGCAAGAGAAGATTCGAGTACATTGACTTGGTGTGCGGAATCCTCCGCAATACCGCTGCAAAATTCGAGTACCGAGGTAAGTGCCTCTGCTGCGCGGGCAAACTGCGCAGCAACAGCCGGTTCTGCGCTATCTGTTTCGATCAGTGAATCCCACTGTTGTCGTGCGCCATCCAGGGTCTGGCTAAGCAAGGGCTGCTGATCCAGCAATTGCTTTTTCGATAAGTTGGCGAGCTCAGCGCAATTTTGCCCAAGCATGCTGGCAAGATTTTCCTGCTGCTGATGCACAGTCTCAATCAGCGACTCACGCTCGATAATATCAGCAACCACGGCCTCCGCTTTACCGTAACGCTTTACAACTTCGTCGTCCGGCGCAAAGTCGAGTGCAGCCCAACGCTGGCACCACACCGAATACTGCGCCCTGGATTCGTGCCGCCACTCGTGGCTGGCCAAATGCTCCATTTTGCTGCAGATCAATTCGGCAGCCTGTTTGTTTTCCAACTGCTGCTTTTGCTCCGCATGCAGCAGGTCCAATTTATTCCTGATTATTTTTTCCGCATTCTTGTCTTTGCCTTTTAATAAATTCCGCGCATGTTGCAATTGCTGCTCTGAAACCAACTGCTCCGCAATCAGGTGACGCGTGTCGATATAATCTACATCCGCGATGATGCTGGCCTGCTCGGCCTCGCTCAGCGCTAGCGCGGTTTCTGCGCGAAGCGCTGCATGGAAGCAATATTTGGCGATCGGCTGCGCGAAATCCGGCTTATTTGACAGCAACGTGCGTACTTGCTCCTTACTTAGCGCACTGTTATCGCGCAGCACGTCGGCCAGCGCTGATTCGGCATCTCTACGGGTTTGCGGATCCGCGTGGGTCAGGCAAAAATGCAATAGCAATTCCGGCTCACCCAATTTAGCTAGTGCGGCCTTTCGCACCGCCGGCTCAGTATCTTCAGCAATCAACTTCTGCAAAACCGGGTGATTCCCTGGATCGTTAGGCTTCAGCGAGTCCAGCGCCTGCAGACGCTGCTCAACCGATTGGCTTTGCAACCGGGAACTAAATAAACCAGCTTTCATTTCAATTTCAACCTAAATAAAAATCTCTGAGTCCGGCGGAGAGTTTGCAAAAGTGCGGCCGGCGAATTTTGAGTTCACCAGCCGCAGATAAACAGGCCCATAGCTAACGCGCTGCCATGTTGGATCATTGTAACTCATAGCAAAAGAGTTATCACAAACACAAGCGCATGCCCGGGCCGGATGCATGGGGAAAATATGGGTCTTTATTACGGTTCTGCCGCTATGGCAGGAATCACAGCTTTCAAAGTTACGGCCTGTATCGTCTCCGGCGGTGTCAATCGACGGGTTCAATATGTTGTATCAGCAATTGCAGGTTTATGCGCTCGCGGAATTCATTATTGTCCAGGCGATAGGCAGCGCGAATCATTCCGCGCGGTAAATGATCGTGTGTTTGCAGATAACCAAAACAGATCGCATCAATCCGCTGCTGACCATCGATTGGGCGCAAACGGAACTTAGCATGGATCTCACCCACCACCCGCGCTTCCATTACTTCAAACTCACCATCGAATAAGGGTTCCGGAAAGCCCTGGCCCCAGGGGCTGGATTGGCGTAATTGTTCTGCCAGATCCATAGTGAACTCCTCTGCCGCTAATCGGCCGTCACTCCACAACACCTGACTCCAATCTCTACCCGCGGTCATTTGCGTAGCCACATCACGCACTGCACTGACAAATTTTTCCCGCTTGTGGTCCTCCACTGACAGGCCTGCCGCCATGGCATGACCCCCAAACTTGTTCATCAGGCCAGGATGCAAGGCATCGACGCGTGCAAGCAAATCGCGTATATGCAGGCCTTCGACGCTGCGGGCTGAGCCCTTCCAATTGCCTTCTTGATCCGGCGCCAGTGCCACCACTGGCCGGTTTGTGCGTTCCTTTATGCGCGATGCCACTAATCCCACAACGCCCTCATGCCAGCTCGAGTCTGCCAGGCAATAGATTGCAGGTGGCTCACCATCCTCGAGCGACAATTGCTCGACAATCGCGATTGCATCCTGCTGCATGCTTGCCTCGACCGCTTTACGTTCATGATTCAGTGCGTCCAACTGACTTGCCAGTGACAATGCGTGGTCGGCATCGTCGCTGAGCAGGCATTCTATACCCACAGACATGTCCTGCAATCGCCCCGCCGCATT
>JAHHOC010000218.1 GCA_018677115.1 Arenicella sp.
TGACCCCGAAGAAATTCTGTGCAATGCATTTGATGTCATCAAGGAAAAAAATATGTATGGACGGAAATACATGGGTATCGAGCGCAGCACATTTATTTTCGACGCTAAAGGTAAAATGCGACATGAGCTTCGAAAAGTTAAGGTTAAAGGCCACGTAGAGGAAGTACTGGAACTGGTGGCAGCCTTATAAGCTGGATTATTTGCTGCGCTGGTGCTCCAGGTCTTTCAATCTTGCCGACAGTTTTTCGATCTTTTTATCAAGATTCAAACCACGCACATACTCCTTGAAAGGCTTCGGCGGAGTGCCGGCCCACATACCCGCGTTCGGAATGTCTTCGGTGACGCCGCAACGGTGCACCAGGATGGCGTCGTCGGCGATGGTACGATGGTCAATAATTCCGGTTTGCCCTGAAGCGACTACACGCTTGCCTATCCGGGTCGAACCTGCAACCCCGGTTTGGGCAACGAAAAGAGCGTCTTCATCAACCAGGCAATTATGCCCGACATGGCACAGAGCGTCGATTTTAACTCCCCGTGCAATCACCGTCTTGCCATAGGTGCCGCGGTCAATATTACAATTGGCACCGATCTGCACATCATCCTGAATCTCCACGATCCCGGTATGGGGAATACGCTGGTAGCGACTGTCTTGATCCTGCCCGAATCCAAAACCTTCATTGCCGATTATGGCTCCGGAACGCAGAATAACCCGGTCTCCTAAAAGGCACTGATAACCAATATTAACCAGGTTATTAATGATGCAGTCACTACCGATAACGGCGTCGTGCTCCAGCACACAGTTGGCGCGCACCTGCGTGCCTTGCCCGATAACGACATTTTTCCCAACTACAGTATTGGCGCCGATACGGACATCAGCGGCTAATTTTGCACTGGGATGAATCACCGCACTGGGGTGAATTGCGTCCCATTCGGAATCGGATGCATCGTAATCGCAATAAAATTGCCTGATTAAGGCCTGCGCTACCCTGACGTCAGCAACACTGATCACACAACTTCCATGATCGGCTATCGACGCCGCCAGTTTGGCTGTGGTGACGATCACAGCAGGTGGTGTAGTGCCCAGCTGCGCGGTGTCAGATACGAAGATCAAACTGTCCTCGCGGTAATCTTCAGTTGAATCAATGCGGCTGAATTCCGCCTCAGGGTGACGCACGTCCATGATCATGGCCGAAAACCGATCGCAAAGCTCTGTTACCGGATAAGGCATGGTTTATGCCGGGTTACTCACGACAGTTAGAATCCTTTTAGCTTCAGCGCCAGGTCGGTTGCGCTGGACGCGTTTGTCAGTGCAACTTCGTCGGTAATCATATCGTCCCTGACCAACTGTTCCAGATGCTCGTCAAAGTGCAACATACCCTCAACTTTGTCACCGCCCTTGATTAAGTCCTTTACCTCTTTAATACGCAGCGGGTCTACAATCAATTCGCGCGCCAACGGTGTTACCGTGAATACTTCGCAAGCCACAGTTCGTCCTGTGCCCTCGGCCCTGGGCAACAATCGCTGGGTTACGATGGATCTCAGGTTGTGAGCCAGTTTTGCGCGGATAGTTGCTTGCTCCTCGCCCTTGAAACTGGAGACCATGCGGGTGATTGCATCTGACGACGTAGGCGCATGCAGAGTTGAGAAAACAAGGTGGCCAGTTTCCGCGGCATTCAATGCTATTTCCATACTTTCCGGGTCACGCATCTCACCCATGAGAATCACATCAGGGTCTTCCCTTAACGCAGCGCGCATTGCGGCACTGAAGTCAGGCACATCTATGCCAATCTGTCTTTGCGATATCACACAACGTTCCTCGGTAAATATATATTCAACCGGATCCTCGATAGTCAGGATATGCCGATAACGCTCGCGGTTTATCTCATTTAACAGGGATGCCATGGATGTCGATTTGCCTGAGCCGGTGGCTCCGGAAAAAATCACCAGCCCCTGTTGCACTTTAGTGATGCTGGAGACCTGCGGTGGCAAACCCAAATCGGATGGGGAAGGGATATG
>JAHHOC010000235.1 GCA_018677115.1 Arenicella sp.
TTTTGCACGTGCACAAGGTATAACGGCAAGCACGCGATAAGCGCATTACCAGGCCCTGATAATGCCAACCCTTACTTCAAAATTATGTGAGCGGTTAGATTGATTAACTTCATCGTCCCGATGATGCCTTATTCGATGCCCTATGTTATTTCATCTGCAGCGCTTTATCTGTACAAATGATTGATTATTCGCGAATTAAGTCGAGCGGAGCGGCCGGTAAAAGTATAGTCAAGTTTAATCACCTGTTTGAACTGACAAACTAAAAAGTAAATCACAGCTGATCGTAATCAGAACAAATGATAATAAAGAAAAATCTGTCGATCTTAATGCTTTTTCAACCCCTCGTGGGCGCTTGCTTATCTCAGCAGTCATCCGATCAATGACCCGCTGCGACGGTTGAGTAATCCATGAATCCCCCCAGAATTTCATCGTTCAAGATCGCCCTGGTGGCCGCTATCGGTGGCTTCCTGTTCGGGTTTGATACCGGTGTGATTGCCGGCACCCAGTTATTTTTCACCGAGTACTTTGAACTGACCCCGGGGCAACAGGGGTGGGCGGTCGGCAGTGCGCTGTATGGCTGTCTGGCAGGCGCTTTGCTCGCCGGGTACCTGACCAAAGTCATTGGGCGGAAATTCACGCTGATCTTGTCTGCAGTTCTGTTCAGTGTGTCGGCGTGGGGTTCTGGCATAGCTGGCTCCCTGACCGAGTTGGTTATATACCGCATCATTGGTGGCATCGGTATCGGTTTTGCCTCGATGGCGGCACCGATGTATATCGCCGAAGTATCGCCGCCGGCGACGCGCGGGAAAATGGTTTCACTTTATCAACTAGCCATTGTGCTCGGTTTCTTTGCAGTGTTTCTGGCTACCTATTACCTTGGGGGTGGTGATACCGCCTCGCTTACTGTGGAGCAGTTGGAGGCCGCACACAGGCACAACCTAGAGCGGGGTTGGCGATTGATGTTCTGGTCGGAACTGCCGGTTGCATTGGCATTCCTGGCCCTGCTGTTTTTTGTGCCTTCCAGTCCACGCTGGCTGGCGTTGCAGCATCGTGACCAGGAAGCACTTTGGGTCTTAACCCGCCTCAGTGGTAATGAAAAAATTGCTACAGAAGATTTGGCCAGCATCAAACAGTCACTGGAGGTGCCGCAGATAACTAACGTTAAACAGCTGCTGTTGGCCGGGCTTGGCTTTGCCACCTTGCTGGGGATCATGCTGTCGGTGTTTCAGCAGGTAACCGGCATAAATGCCATCCTCTACTACGGTGCAGAAATATTTTCCAGTGCGCTCGGTTACGGACCGCAGGATGCGTTAAAGCAGCAACTTTGGTTGGCTGCCGTGAACCTGGTGTTTACTTTCGTGGCCATTCTCACTGTGGATAAGTGGGGCAGGAAGCCACTGTTTCTTACCGGCACCGCCGGCATGTTTATTGGCTTAAGCGTGCTCGCACACAGCCTCTATAGTCAGCAGGTGGGGGTAATCTCGCTCATAGCAATACTGCTGTTTATTGGCTCGTTCGCTATGTCGATGGGTCCAGTTGTGTGGGTTATGCTGTCAGAGATGTTTCCTAATCGCGCGCGCAGTTTTGCCATGTCGATTGCGGTCGGTGCGCAGTGGTTGTTTAATGGGATTGTTGCCAATACCTTCCCGTTGTTGAACCGCAGTGACATCAATCAAAGCGGTTTTAACGGTGCCTTGCCCTATATGGTGTTTGCCTTTTTCTGCATCGTTGCTTTCATCTTCGTGTGGAGGCTATTGCCGGAAACCAAGGGCAAGTCATTGGAAGAAATCGAGCAAATTTGGTGAGCAGACATCAGCGCTGCTAAGCAGGCATGTGGATTACATATCTAGTCTCTGGTTGCGGCAAGATTCCTTTGAATCTCCTTGATGTTTTCCTCTACGTCGGGGCCGAGCTTTAACGCCACCATGGTTGCCAGCATATCAACTACTGCGAGATGCATGATGCGCGATTTCATCGGCGTGAACAAATCAGTATCCTCGGCGGTCATAACGCTCAAAACGTGATCGCAATGCTGTGCCAGGTTAGAGTTAGCAGCAGTAATCCCGATTGTGACCGTATCCTGTTGCTTTGCCAACTCGGCATTCAGGACAATCTCAGTGGTGCGGCCGGTGTAGGATACAAATACTGCGACATCGCGTTGATCCATCATCGAACACATCATGCGTTGGATAACATAATCGGTGTGTGCAATCGACGGAATGCCAAAGCGGAAAAATTTGTGCTGCGCATCCAGTGCCACCGAGCCTGATGCGCCGACACCAAAAAAGTTGATGCTCTTACAACCCACGATCGACTGCGCAGCTTCACTCAATACTTTAGGATCAATGGTATTGGCCAGCGACTGGATGCCCTGTTCCAGGGCAGTCGTTATTTTGGTGATCACCGCAGAACTGTCATCACCGCGTTCCATGTTCTCCACGAACAGATGCCCACTGGATGATATTTCCTGTGCCAGGCGCAATTTAAAATCCGGGTAGCCATCACATCCCAGCTTATGGCACAAACGAATCACCGTCGGCTCGCTGACCCCGGCAAGTTTGGCGAGATTGGCGATAGACTGGTGAATTACCCAATTGGGTGACTTGCAGATGATTGAGGCCAGCTTTCTGTCTGATTTGCTGAGCTTGATCGATTCGTTTTTCAGTAGCTGCAGGATAGTGTCTTGAACAGGCATTATTAAGGCGTCAATTTGTAATTAAATTTCATATACTTACGTAGTTTGCAGCTATTTTCTTATCATGGCAACCGATTGTGATCATCCGTTTGGCCCATAAATGCACAATATCTGTGCAATTATTACATTTATCGATATATTTGCTCCAAATATGTAAATAAACTACAAATAGTGCTATAGTTTAGGCTCTTATGTCATTAAACCAGCTGGCTGGCAGTTTAGTTGAAGCCGGAATTATGAAATTTAAATACAAGGTGAATTATGCGTAAAATTGCAATTAACGGTTTTGGTCGAATTGGTCGTAATGTGCTCAGGGCGCTGTACGAAAACGGCATTCGTGAACAGATACAAGTCGTCGCTATCAATGACCTGGGTGACGCCAATATGAACGCGCACTTATTGAAGTTTGATACCACACATGGTGAGTTTTCCAGTGAGGTGTCGGTTGCGGGTGATTTCCTGCACGTGGACGGCGATACGATAAAGTTCTTGTCTGAACGTAGCCCGGCGAACTTGCCGTGGGCAGAATTAGGTGTTGACCTGGTGCTTGAGTGCACCGGCTTTTTTAATGACCGCGATGCTGCGCAAGCACATATAGATGCCGGTGCCGGCAGAGTATTGATCTCAGCACCTGCCAAAAATGTTGACGCCACTGTGGTTTATGGCGTGAATGAAGGCGTGCTTTCAGCATCAGATACGATTGTGTCCAATGCGTCATGCACGACAAACTGCCTGGCCCCGGTGGTCAAGGCATTGCATGACGAATTGGGAATTGTCAGGGGCCTGGTCAATACGGTTCATGCTTATACTAACGATCAAAACCTGATTGATGTTGCGCACAGTGATCCGCGTCGCGCCCGCGCCGCTGGTCAATCGATGATCCCATCAAAAACCGGCGCCGCCGCGGCAATTGGTCTGGTGATACCGGAACTCGATGGCAAGCTCAATGGCCTTGCAGTGCGGGTACCGGTGATCAACGTATCGTTGCTGGATCTGACCTTGAATACTACACGCGATACCTCGGTAGCCGAAGTCAATGAAGTGCTTGCAGCCGCAGCGCACAAAAGCAACGGCGTGTTGGAGATCAACGAATTACCCTTGGTATCGTCTGACTTTAACCACAATCCGGCTTCCAGTATTGTCGACGCAACGCAAACAATGGTTGATGGTGACCTGGTGAAAATTCTTGCCTGGTACGACAATGAATGGGGATTTTCAAACCGGATGCTGGATACCGCGCAATACATGTTAGACCTGGCAGCTGGCGCGGAGTTAACAAACGCGGCTTGAGCAGTCTCATAAGCAGCGAAGATAAAACTCTGATCAGGTCCTCTGCTTAGGCAACAACAGCTAATCAGCAATCACCTGAACCAGATATAACATAGGCAAATAAGTTCAATAACTAAGTATCATTTTTAATCTATAACGACGTCCCCATAATACCGTCGAACTCAACGAACCGGGGGAATAGTTA
>JAHHOC010000237.1 GCA_018677115.1 Arenicella sp.
TGCCATCTGCCGCGCCAGGCTGACGGCTGCTACTAAGTCGTTGGTTTGCGAGACGAGCCGGTTATTGGATACGGCATTGCCGAAATTCGGTGCTGCTACGGCACCGAGCACCACCAGCATCATCACCGTGATCAATAACTCGATCATGGTGAACCCGTTCTGCGCGGACGCAGGTTGATTACCAACAACTTTGCGTGGCCAACCCAAGACGCACGGTGCTGAAAGTGGAAATTTCATTTTAATGTGTTTTACCGAACCCACTGCTATTGTAGCGGGTCATTTGCGAGGTTAATTGAACTTTTCGATAGACGGGTAAATAATAAGGTTAAGTGGCAGGTATTGATGATAAGAAGTGTTAAAAGCAGGTACTGGTGTACAATTGACAAGTAAAAACAGGCAGTTCCCGATTCCGGATATTTGTCGTAACACCAGCATTTTACTGACAATTGTCATCGTCGAACTGTTCGCTGTGGTAGTGACGCTGCTGGTCGACAGGGGGGATTTCCTGATCGAATTGGGCAAGGTATCCATCTATCTGCAGTGGTGTATTCTGCTCTCTGCTGCGGTGCTCTGTCACTTCCGCAAGCAGATAAACCGGCTGTCATTTGAGGTCGGGGCTGCAGCCACCGGCCTGATCGGTTTGGCCACCTTTATCCTGGTTGAAGTTATTTCACAAATATCCATGTCGGCGAGTGGCATACAGGGATTTGATAATCACCAGTTCATGACCCGTTTGAGCATTGTCCTCATCGTTATCGGGATGCTGTTGTGGGGCTTGTTGCTGAGTGGTCGAATAGAGAGTTCCAGCCGCGCTCAGGCACAGGCCAAAGTACAGGCCCTGCAGTCCAGGATCAGGCCACATTTTCTGTTCAATAGTTTGAATACGATTTCCGAATTAGCCGCCACCCGGCCTGCTGATGCTGAGAGCGCGATCGACTCGTTGTCGTTGTTATTCAGGGCAAGTCTCGAAAACGTAAATAAATCACACTCGCTGCAAGGTGAAATCGACCTGTGTGAACGCTACCTCGAGCTCGAGCGTTGGCGTTTTGGTGATGGCATAAATTTTAAAAAAACCATTAAATTATCTTCCACCCAGGTGTGGCAGGTGCCAAAATTGATCTTGCAGCCACTGATTGAAAATGCCGTCTTGCATGGTGTCGATGCTCAAGGTTCGGTGTCAATTGAGTTGGATATACGTGAAACATCCAACCAGATCGCCATAATGGTACGTAACAGCAAGGCCGGCATGATGGAGGAGGGTGGTGGCAACGGTATGGCTATCGATAATATACGGGAGCGCTTGAAGGTGCTCTATGACGATCGCCAGTCACTCAATTTCCGCGAAGACAAAGACATGTTTCAGGTTATTTTGCGCATTCCCAAGCAAACACACATTGATATAGAGGCATAACGGTTTGATGAGAGTGTTGATTGTTGATGATGAGCCACTGGCCCGCAGCCGGCTCAACCGGCTTCTTGCCGACATCCATGATGTGGAGGTAATCGGCAGTGCTGAGAACGGTGCCGAGGCTGTACGCCTGGTAACTGCGGATAAACCCGATCTGGTTTTCCTGGATATCAATATGCCGATTAAAAACGGCATTCAGGCGGCACGCGAAATCGCTGCTATGGGGCAACACCCACCGGCGATAATTTTCTGTACTGCTTATGACGAGTATGCGCTGGAGGCGTTCGAGGTGCAGGCATCGGCGTACTTGATGAAGCCGGTGAATCGCAACGAACTGCAAAAGGCATTGGACAAAGCCGCGCCACTAACGCAATTACACCTGAACAAATTGATTGATTTGGAGGACGACTCTCGTGCGGCGCAGATTGCGGTTCAGCGCTTTGGCAGCATTGAGAATCATGCGCTTGCTGATTTTTTATATTTCCGCGCAGAACAGAAACAGGTGGTTGGTGGACTGGTGTCCGGACCTGAGGTGATACTGGATCAATCACTGAAGGCGCTGGAGAATAAATTCAGCGAGTACTTCGTGCGTGCACACCGTAGCGTGCTGGTGAATAAGTCAAAAATTTCAAAATTGTCACGTGATGACAAGGGTCGGCCGCTACTATGGTTATCGGGTTGTGACCAGCCCTTCCAGGTGAGCCGTCGCCACCTTACAACAGTAAAGCAGTGTTTTTCATCGCCCTAAGGCTAACCAATTGATTTACTTACTGAAAAACTGCAGCCGTGGAAAGGCCGTGAAGTTGGTTGTGGCTACCCTGGTAGCGGTTTCCATCGGCGCCTGCGCAACCACACCACCGGCCAATACCGACGATATCTGCAGCATTTTTGAACAGCGACCAAAATGGTATAAACAGGCCAAAAAGAGTGCCGAACGCTGGCAATCACCGATCGTCATGCCGATGGCCATCATGTACCAGGAATCGAGTTTCAGGCGCAAAGCCAAACCGCCCATGCAATACTTCCTCGGTTTCATTCCCACCGGCCGGGCGAGCAATGCCTACGGATATTCACAGGCTCTGAAGGGAACCTGGGCCGAATACCAGAAGGATGTGGGCTCGCGGTTTCGCGAACTTGACAACTTTGCCAATGCCTATGATTTCATTCAATGGTATATGCACCGCACATATTTACGTAACGGCGTTTCAAAACTGGATGGTTATGCCCAGTATCTGAATTACCATGAGGGGCAGGGAGGGTTTGCCCGCGGAACCCACAATAGCAAGCAATGGTTACTTAATGTTGCGCAGAAAGTTGACCAGCGCGCCAAGCGCTATAGCAAGCAAATGACCCGCTGCAGAGCCGACCTTGATCGCAAGCGCAGCTGGTTTTAAACCGCAACGATCAGATTATTCATAGTCCGTCATCGGCGGGCAGCTGCACATCAGATTTTTATCACCGAACACGTTATCGATTCTGCCCACCGGCGGCCAGTATTTCGCTTTGGGGTTATCTCCGCCATTGGGTTGACAGGCTCTCTTGCGGCTATAGGGCAACTGCAGATCATCGCTGAGAATGTGATCCAGTGTGTGCGGGGCGTTACTCAGCATGTTGTTGTCATTCGGCAGACTTCCGGCTACAACCTCTTGATATTCCATGAAAATATTATTCATTGCATTACAGAACAAATCTATTTCGGCGAGTGACTCACTTTCCGTAGGTTCGATCATCAAGGTGCCTGCGACAGGAAAACTCATGGTGGGAGCGTGAAACCCGTAATCAATTAAGCGCTTGGCAATGTCGTCAACCGAAATACCGTGCTGCTTCATTGGCCGCGTATCGATAATGCATTCGTGAGCCACCAGGCCCTTGTTGCCGGTGAATAATATCGGGTAGTTTTGACCCAGGCGATGCGCCACGTAATTAGCGCTGAGAATAGCTACCTGGGTAGCGCGGCGCAGGCCATCGGCACCCATCATGCGAATGTACATCCAGGAAATCGGTAAAATCCCTGCGCTACCGAAAGGGGCTCCGCTTACCTGCGATCCTCCGCGTTCTGTGTTCAAGCCGTCTTTAGGTAAAAACGGCTCCAGATGCTTACCCGCGGCAACCGGCCCGACACCCGGTCCGCCACCACCATGGGGAATGCAAAAGGTCTTGTGCAGATTCAGGTGAGAAACATCTCCACCAAACAGGCCCGGTTGCGCGAGGCCGACCAATGCATTGAGGTTTGCGCCATCGATGTATACCTGGCCTCCGGCTTGATGCACAGCGTCACACACCTCGGTAACCTGCTCCTCAAAAACGCCATGAGTAGAAGGGTAGGTGATCATAATGGCAGCGATTCGATCTGGATACTGAGCAATCTTCTGCTGCAGGTCCTGGAGGTCGACATTACCCTGCTCATCACACTGCACCACCACCACTTTCAGATTAGCCATCTGTGCGCTGGCCGGGTTGGTGCCATGCGCAGAACTGGGAATCAGGCAAATATCGCGATCCAGCTCATCGTTCGCCTCGTGAAAGGCCTTTATCGCGAGCAGACCAGCGTATTCGCCCTGCGACCCCGCATTGGGCTGCAGGGAAACCACATCGTAACCGGTGCATGCGCATAGCATGGATTCCAGTTGGCTGATCAGGGTTTGATATCCCAGCGTTTGCTCCGCGGGTGCGAAGGGGTGTATTTGTGAAAACTCAGGCCAGCTGACCGGTGCCATCTCAGCGGCTGAATTAAGTTTCATAGTGCACGATCCCAGCGGGATCATGGCGCGGTCAAGCGCAATGTCCTTGTCACCCAGACGACGCAAATAGCGCATCATTTCGGTTTCACTGTGGTAGTCGTTAAACACTGCCTGGCTCATATAGTTGTCCTGCCGCAGCCATTCCTCGGCCAGCGTGCCACGCATATCCAGTTGTTCCGTTTGCAGGCCGAAGCAACTCAACAATGTCTTTATATCGTCCTCATCACATGTCTCATCGATGGCCAGGGATATTTCCGAGTCACTCAGCGGATTCAGGTTATAGCCCTGTTGCGCTGCTGCTGCAGTCACTTTAGGTACATCGACACCACCGATGGTCAGGGTGTCGAAAAAAGTCTGGTTGCAGGTCAGGCCCAGCTCACCGCAACCGGCAGCCAGCGCTGCTGTTAACTGGTTTATTCTGTTGGCCAATGCACGCAAGCGGTGCGGCCCGTGATAGCAGGCATACAAGGTGGCCATAATTGCCAGCAAGGCTTGCGCGGTACATATATTCGAGGTCGCTTTCTCACGACGAATATGCTGCTCGCGGGTTTGCAGGGCCAGGCGATAGGCCGGATTACCATGCACATCCACTGATTGACCTACCAGTCGACCCGGCATAGAGCGCTTGTACTGGTCTTTAACCGCGAAAAATCCCGCGTGCGGGCCACCAAAACCTAATGGCACTCCGAATCGCTGTGAATTGCCGACTACAATGTCGGCACCGAGTTCCCCCGGCGAGCGAAGCAATGTCAACGCCAGCAGATCACTGGCCATGATCATCAACGCGCCGGCGTGATGAGTGACGTTGCAAAGTTCCTCCAGTTGGTGGATGCATCCACGGGTATTGGGGTATTGGACTATCACTGCAAACACATCTTCGCCGATAACGGTATCTTCAGCTTCGTCAAATGGCTGCAGGCTAATGTTGAGGGGCGCGGCCCGCGTGTGCAGCACATCAATTGTTTGTTGGTGGCAATGCCGTGATACCAGGCATGTACTGCGTTTGCCCTTCAATGCGCGGTGCGCAAGCGTCATCGCTTCAGCCGCGGCAGTCGCCTCATCCAGCAGCGACGCATTGGCAATGTCCATGCCGCACAGCTCGCTCACCATAGTCTGGAAATAAAACAGCACTTCGAGCCGGCCCTGTGAAATTTCCGGCTGGTAGGGCGTATAAGCGGTGTACCACGCGGGATTTTCCAACACATTGCGCTGGATCACTTTCGGTGTATGGGTGCCGTAGTAACCCTGGCCAATCAGGGATTTCATTAATTTGTTTTTCGACGCGATCTCTGCCAACTCCGCCAGTGCCTGCTCTTCCGACAGCGCAGCTTGCAGTTTTAATCTGTCGTTGTCAGCGATTCCTGCCGGAACCACCGCTGTAGTTAACTGGTCCAGGGAATCATATCCCAGCTCCGCCAGCATATGGTCTATGTCTGCGTCGCTGAGGCCAATGTGACGTGATGCAAAATCAAAATTAGTGTGGGTCATAGGGCTAACTGAGGAATTTAATTGGTTGCTTTGCCATTACGTACGAAGGGGTATTTTGCCGCAACAGCCGCTAATTGCCGATCACGCACCCTGATGTGAAGTTGTTCACCGATTTCAGGTTTTACATCACTATCGATGCGGGCCAGCGCAATTGATTGCTGCAGCGTGGGAGAGAAAGTACCACTGGTAACTTCGCCAATTTCCCGGTCATCGAGAAATACTTTCTGGTGGCTTCGCAATACACCCCGATCCTGCAGGATCAGTCCGATCAACCGGTAACGCGCCTCGCCCTGGAGAGCTGCCTTGCCAATAAAGTCACGTTTTTCACTAAAGCTGACCGTCCACCCCAGGCCGGATTCCAGTGGCGAATGCTGAGTATCCAGATCGTTGCCATACAGGGCCATGCCCGATTCCAGGCGCAAGGTGTCGCGGGCACCTAATCCACAGGGTTGCACGCCGGCATCCACCAGGCATTGCCACAGTTCCTGCACAAGCTCTGCACCGACGATGAATTCCAGGCCGTCTTCCCCGGTATAGCCAGTACGGCCGACAAATTCCTGTTGCCCGCTATGCTCAAAGAAGCCGCCCTGGAAGCGCTGCAGCGCAGAAATAAGCGAAATAGTGTCTTGTGGCAGGTTCAACTTGTCCTTGCATACAGAGATGGCCTCGGGACCCTGCACCGCTAAGAGTGCCAGCTCCGGTCGTTCGGTGATCTGCACGTCAAACGCCTGCGATTGTTGTAGCATCCAGCTCATCACCGGTTCACGAGTGCCAGCATTGGTGACGAACCGACAATACTCATCCGACAGGTGGTACACGATCAGGTCGTCAATAACGCCGCCCTGCTGATTGAGCATGCAACTGTAAAGAGCCTTACCGGGGGTGTCGCATACCTTGTCAATATCGTTGGCCAGCAGGTGGCGCAAAAAGTCCAGTGTCTGCACACCGCTCACATCGGACACTGTCATATGTGAAACATCGAACATGCCACAAGCGGTGCGCACCGCGTTATGTTCTTCTATTTGTGAACCGTAATTGACAGGCAGTGCCCAGCCGCCAAAATCGACGATTTTAGCGCCCAGTGCCTGGTGCTTGGAAAACAGGGGGGTTGGTTGAGGCTCAGTCACGATGATCTCCGGGATTGATTAGCAATCGATTAACATACAAAACCGCAAACGCGGCGATATATGCTCCTCTGTCCGGTTACCTGAAAGATTACCCCTTCGGTGGGTCTGTAAAAGTGCCTAAACGCACTTTCAAACCACTCTCCAGAGACGACGTACCATGGCGTCAGCCATTGTCAGCTTTGTGGTCCTGTGTGCCTGAGCGGTTACGAGCGCGTTGCGCCTTCGGCGG
>JAHHOC010000247.1 GCA_018677115.1 Arenicella sp.
CGACCCACCCGGCCGCGCAGTTGATGCAACTGCGCGAGACCGAAGCGGTCGGGTCTATTGATGACTATCGTGTTTGCGGTCGGTACATCTATGCCACTTTCGATGATAGTGGTACATAGCAGCACATTAAAACGCTGATGATAGAAATCTCGCATAACCGATTCAAGCTCGCGTTCACGCATCTGACCATGGCCTATGCGCACACGGGCGTCGTCCACCAATGCTTCGATACGGGCCTGCATTTTTTCAATAGTGGCCACTTCGTTATGCAGGAAATAAACCTGACCACCGCGACGAATCTCTCGAACCAGCGCTTCGCGAATTAATCCATCGTCCCACTCGCGTACGAAGGTCTTCACCGACAGGCGGGCTTTGGGCGGGGTGGCAATAACTGATATGTCGCGCAATCCGCTGAGGGCAAAATTAAGGGTGCGGGGAATGGGTGTGGCGGTCAGCGTGAGAATATCAACCTGACTGCGTAGTTTTTTAAGCTGTTCCTTCTGGCGCACTCCGAAACGATGCTCTTCGTCGATTATCATCAGCCCCAGGTCGCGGAAACTAATATCTTTTTGTATTAATTTGTGAGTGCCTATAGCGATGTCTACAGTGCCGTCCCTGATCCCTCCAATGGCCGCCTGTAGTTGTTTCGAAGTTCTGAATCTGGAAAATAATTCTATGTTTACCGGCCAATCTGCAAAGCGGTCGGTGAAGTTACTGTAATGCTGTTGCGCGAGTAGAGTTGTGGGCACCAGCACAACCACCTGCTTGTGGCCGGCAATCGCCATATAAGCAGCCCGCAAGGCGATTTCTGTCTTGCCAAAACCGACATCGCCGCAAACCAGGCGATCCATCGGCTTATTGCTGGTCATGTCGAGCAAGACATCATTTATGACCTGTTGCTGGTCCGCTGTTTCCTCAAATTCAAACCCTGCGGCGAAAGCTTCGTAGCTGTGGTCAGCGTGAGGAAATGCGTGACCGACCCGAGCCAGCCGCAGAGCCTGAATTTCGAGTAATTCAGCGGCCACATCATAGGCTTTCTGTTTGGCTCGTGTGCGAAGCTTGATCCATGTGTCGCTGCCCATCTTGTGCAATGGCGCAGTATCCGGACTGCCGCCCACATAGCGCGATACCCTGTCAAGCGCCAGAACCGGAATATAGATTCTGTCCCCACCATAGTATTCAACGGTAACGAATTCATTATCCTGGCCATCTATCTGGATTGAATCTAATCCTCGATAGCGACCCACGCCATGATCCTCATGAACCACTGGATCACCGATGTTGAGCTCCGCAAGTGACTTGATAATTGCATCGGGATCGCGATTCTTATCCGATCTGCGCTGGCGGCGAATATGATGTGTGCCGTAGAGTTGAGATTCAGAAATGATCTCCACGCCGGCAGGGGGCAGGTGCATGCCGCGATCCAGTCCGGCGGTGGTGAGTGAGAGTCGATCGTTGCCAGCGACAAAATCCTGCCAGTCATCTACCAGGCGGCAAGGTAGCTGATTCTCCCTCAGTAAGCCGCTCAAGCTCTCGCGGCGTCCGGCTGACTCAGCGACCAGAAGTACCCGATCGTCTGATGCAGCAAGATGATCGAACAATGCCTGGTAGGGATTTTCGCTGCGCGGGTTAAGGTTGAACTGAGGTGGCGCTTCGCTGCCGAAATCCCTGACATGCTTAACTGACTTAAGATTAAGGTTGATTACTTGTGCTCTCCGATGAGCTTTTAATTCAGCATAGAGCTGGTCGGGTTTGAGAAACAGTTGTTGCGGTTCAAGCGGTGGCCATTCAGGATTTAGTTGTGCATTTTGGTAGCGTTCGATGGCTTCGGCATACAGTTTTTCGGCCGATTCCATAACCCCCTCTTCGAGCACAAACGCTACATCACGGTTCAGGTAGCTGAATAAAGTGTCAGTGTGTTCAAAGAACAGCGGCAGGTAGAATTCCGCACCGGTCGGCGCCAATCCCTTGCTCACCTCGCGATAAATTATCGATTTTTTGGGATCGCCGTCAAAACTGGCACG
>JAHHOC010000259.1 GCA_018677115.1 Arenicella sp.
TGACACAGGGCCTGTTACGTCTGCAGCAGGACTACTCAGCCCAGTCAATCAGCAAGGATGTGAATCAGTTATTTGCACAGATCCAGGCCAATGAGCGTGCGGCGGTTTTTGTGCTGGTTGATTTTCATCATTATCTGCATGATCCGGTAGCGCTCCGCCACATTAAAGATGTGCTGATACATTCACCGCAACATACCCTGATACTGTTATCGCAGTCGGTGGAATTGCCCGAAGAACTGAAGCCAAAGGCAACCCACTATCGATTGCCATTGCCTACCAAAAGTGAATTAACTTCGATGGTAAATAGCCTGGCGTTGGAATTATTGGACAATACTGATGCGCAGCTGAAGGTCTCTGAAAAGGGGATTATCAAGCGCCTAGTTGCGAATCTCTGCGGGCTGTCTTTTGTGGATGCCGAACGTATGGCTCGGCATGCCATTTTCAATGATGGCATCATCAACCAGGACGACCTGGATGAGCTGACCAAACATAAATTTGATCTGCTTAATCATAACCATGTACTCAATCTGGAACTCGATTTCGCCGAATTTGATGATATAGCTGGCTTCGACAATATGAAGCAGTGGCTGGAGCTGCGCCGGCCGGTATTCTCCGGCGAAGTAGATCTGCCCGGCGAAGACAAACCCAAAGGCATGTTATTGCTTGGCGTACAGGGTTGCGGCAAGAGCCTGGCAGCGAAGGCGGTGGCCGGTTCATGGCAATTGCCACTGCTGCATATGGATTTCGGCACCCTCTATAATCGATTCTATGGCCAGACTGAAGAGAATCTGCGCACCGCGCTGGCGGTTGCCGAGAAGCTGGAACCCTGTGTGCTATGGATTGATGAAATTGAAAAAGGCATGTCAGCGGTTTCCAGCAGCGACGATGTGTCGAAGCGATTACTGGGGACATTCTTAACCTGGCTGGCGGAAAAAAAGCAATCCGTATTTGTGGTGGCAACGGCCAATGATGTCACTGCGTTACCGCCGGAGCTTATGCGTAAAGGCCGTTTCGACGAAGTGTTCTTTGTTGATCTGCCCGATGCCAGCACCCGCGCCGCCATATTTGCACTGCATATGGCGCGGCGTGAGCAATCCATAGCCGGTCTGGACATGCTGAAAATAGTCGAGTTAAGCGAAGGGTTTTCGGGTGCGGAACTTGAGCAGGTGGTGGTATCAGCCCTGTATCACACCTATGCCGACCGACGCCGCATTGATACCGGGTTAATAGTGGAGTTGATTAAAAGTACCTCGCCATTGTCGGTACTTATGGCGGAAAAAATCCAGGCCCTGCGTAATTGGGCGCAGGGGCGAGCAGTGCTGGTTTAAGCGTACTGTTAATGGTCGGTGTTGCGCCTGTACTGAACATCTAACCCTGATCAACGCTACTCTTTGCAGCCCGCTTGGCCTTACAATAGCAAACATGAAAAAATTCGATTACTTCGCAGTGCTGACAGTCTGTCTTTTGTCTGCTTGCGCAACAGCGACCGACAGTCATTCTGTCGGTTTAAAAGCTTCTCCCGCCATGGTGGTGACTGCGAATCCACATGCCTCTAAAGCCGGAGCCGATATATTGCGCGCTGGCGGTTCAGCAGTAGACGCGGCAATCGCGATCGAAGCGGTGCTTAGCCTTGTTGAGCCGCAAAGTTCAGGATTGGCGGGTGGTGGGTTCATGACCCACTTTGATGCAGAGACCAGGGCGCTGACCATCTATGACGGCCGTGAAACCGCTCCGGCCAGTGCCACTGCCGACATGTTTATGCTGCCGGAAGGCAAGCCGATGGGTTTTATCGCTGCCAAAACCAGCGGCCTTTCCACCGGTGTGCCGGGCATGGTTTCGCTGTTGCACCTTGCGCATCAGGATCATGGGCGAATTAAATGGGGTGAGCATTTCTCTCAGGCACGGCTCCTGGCAACCGAAGGATTTGCTGTTTTACCGCGGCTGCATGGTTTAATCCAGCGCTTTTCACGTTTTATTCCCAAGACTCCAGATGAGGGGCCGGTAGCCGCCTACCACTACTTTCACGATGAATTCGGTGAGCCGGTAGCGGTAGGACACGTGCTGAAGAATCCTGATTATGCGGCCGCGCTGGAGCGCATTGCCGCCGACCCATCTAATTTTTACCGGGGCCCTATCGCTGAACAGATCGTGACACAGGTGGCGCAGGCTCCGCGCGCCGGGGACCTGACAAAATCGGATCTGGCTGCCTACCGCGCACAGCGCAGAGCGGCAGTGTGCATGCCCTATCGCAAGCTGCAGCTTTGTGGGCCGCCGCCGCCTTCTTCCTGGCTAGCGGTGGCGGCTATCATGGGATTGCTGGAACATGCCCCGGCGTTTTCCGGGCAGGGTAAAGACGACCCGGCTAACTGGGGTATTTTCGCCGAAGCCCAGCGCCTTGCCTACGCTGATCGCGACCGCTATGTTGCCGATAGCAGCATGGTCGAGGTCCCAGTGCAAGGCATGCTCGACCCGGATTATTTAAAATCCCGCGCCGCACAAATATCATCGCAGAGCGCGATCGACAAAGTGAGTGCCGGCGATCCCTGGGCCTATCAACCCGGGCAACGCAAGGTGGCCGGCTTTGACGCGGCAACCGATATTGCCGGTACCACGCATTTCGTGGTGGTAGACCATGCCGGTGACGTGGTGTCGATGACTGCCAGCGTTGAGAGTATCTTTGGTTCGACGCGAATGGCCGGGGGCATGTTCCTTAATAATCAACTCACCGACTTTTCGTTCAAGTCGACTGATCCGCAGGGACTACCCATCGCCAACAGGGTGGCGCCCGGCAAGCGCCCCCGATCCTCCATGTCGCCGACTATCGTGCTGGATGAAAACGGCGATTTTATGATGGCCACCGGCTCGCCCGGTGGAAATTCCATTATTGCCTACACGGCTAAAACGCTGGTTGGTGTGCTGGAGTGGGGCCTGAATCCGCAACAGTCGGTCGAATTGCCGAACATGGTGGCTCGCCATGACAGGGTGCGCATTGAGAAGGACCTGGCGCCGGCCGAGCATATTAGAGCACTGCGGGAGTTTGGTTTTGAGGTCAAGGAAAGCGCCGGTGAGAATTCAGGCTTGAGCGTGGTGCTGCGACATGCCGATGGCCGGCTTGAAGGTGGGGTAGACCCACGCCGCGAGGGCGTGATCGAGGTAGTGCAGCCTTAAACCGGGGCTCGCTCACAACTTGAAAAATCTTGGCCTGGCGTACGCTCTGGCAGCCTACTTCATCTGGGGCTTTGCGCCGATCCTGTGGAAATCGATAGACCAGATTCCCAGCGTGGAGATTGTCGCCCACCGTATGGTGTGGTCCTGTGTGCTTGCCTTGCTGGTGATTCTGCTGAGCCGAATGCGGGTGGAATTTTTGGCACTGATGCGCAATCCGCAATTAATATTCCGCCTGTTTATCGCTTCGGTGCTGATTTCCCTCAACTGGGGGATTTATATCTGGGGAGTGAACAGCGGCAATATTGTTGAAACGGCCATGGGTTATTTCATCAATCCGCTGATTAATGTTTTATTCGGCGTCATGTTTTTCAATGAGAAACTACGCCCGCCGCAGATGTTGGCAATAGCGATTGCCGCCGCCGGTGTCGTTTACTTGCTCATCATATATGGCGAGCTACCCTTGATCGCGCTTTCCCTGGCCATCACCTTCGCCTGTTACGGAGCGGTCAAAAAGACTATTCAGGTACCGGCGATTCAGGGCATGGCGGTGGAAACCACACTGATGTTTTTGCCGGCGTTGATTTATGTGTTGTATCTGGGTGCACAGGGGCAGGGTAACTTTGGTAACAGCGGCTATTTTTCCGGCATGCTGATACTTGGCGGTGCGATTACCCTGATCCCCTTATTGTTCTTCGCCGCAGCGGCTAAGAAAATAAGTTTAACCGCGCTTGGTATGACCCAATATCTGGGGCCAACCCTGCAACTGATCATCGGTGTGTGGATTTATAACGAACCGTTTGGTTCGCAGCAGCAGATTTCGTTTGGTTTGATCTGGCTGGCGCTGTTTATCTATTCCATTGACCAACTACAAAACCGGCGCAGGATCAGGCTTGCGGATTTGAAACTGGGCTAACGGCTATTATTCCCCAGCAGCTAACGGTTTTTGTCTACCGGCGATGGCTTTTTTCTACCGGCGGCTATCGGCTTTTTTCTACCGGCGGCTAACGGCTTTTTTCTACCGGCGGCTAACGGCTTAAGTAAGCCATTGCTTCTTCCATGCCCTTCAGAGTCAGCGGATACATTCGGTCATCCATCAATTCCTTGATTATCTTGGTCGATTGAGTGTGCTTCCAATACTCTCTCGGCGTCGGGTTTAACCACACGGCTTTATCGTAGGTATCAGTAAAGCGCTTTAACCAGTTACTACCCGGCTCACTGTTCATAAAATCTATGCCACCACCCGAGTGGGTTATCTCGTAAGTCGCCATGGCCGCATCACCAACAAAGATTACTTTGTAGTCGCTGCCGTATTTGTGCAGCACATCTTGGGTGGGTGAGATTTCGTCATAGCGAAGCTGGCTGTTCTGCCACAGGCCGTCGTAAATAAAATTGTGGAAGTAGTAATATTCCATGTGCTTGAACTCTACCCGCGCGGCGCTGAACAGCTCCTCACAGGTGCGCACATACGGATCCATTGAACCACCGACATCAAACAGCAACAGCACTTTTACTGAATTGTGCCGCTCCGGTACCATTTTGATGTCCAGCAAGCCGCCATTGTGTGCAGTCGAGCGGATAGTATCGTCCAAATCAAGTTCGTCTTCGGCACCAGTACGTGCAAACTTGCGCAGCCGGCGTAAAGCCATCTTAATATTACGTGTGCCGAGTTCGATGCTGTCGTCCAGGTCTTTGAAATCGCGGCGGTCCCAGACCTTAACTGCGCTCTTACCGCCGCCTTCGCCACCGATGCGGATGCCTTCCGGGTTGTAACCGCTGTTGCCAAAAGGTGAAGTGCCGCCGGTGCCAATCCATTTACTGCCACCCTGATGCCTTTCGTTCTGCTCTTCGAGGCGTTTTTTGAAAGTCTCGATCAGTTTTTCCAATCCGCCCAGGCTTTCAATCTGTGCCTTCTCCTCTTCGCTAAGCGTGTTCATAAATTCATTGCGCAACCATTCCTCAGGAATCAGCGCCTCTATGAAATCTTCCAGTTTTTCAAGCTCGGTAAAGTGAGCTTTGAATGCGCGGTCAAATTTGTCGAAATTCTTCTCGTCCTTGACCATGCATGTGCGGCTCAGGTAATAAAATTGATCCATGTCCGCGAACGCCAGCCGATGTTGCAGGGCGGT
>JAHHOC010000282.1 GCA_018677115.1 Arenicella sp.
CTCCTGTTCAATCGCCTCGCGTTTATCGCAGAACGCAGCCCAGCGATGGTCGTCGACCAGGCCCATTTCCCGCCCCTGTTCGGTAAGGCGTAAATCGGCATTGTCCTCTCTCAACAGCAGGCGATACTCCGCTCTCGAAGTGAACATCCGATAAGGTTCTTTAGTACCCATGGTAACCAAGTCGTCTACTAATACCCCGATATAAGCCTGGTCCCTGGTGGGATACCAGCCCGCTTCACCGCGGGACTGCCTTGCGGCATTCAGCCCCGCCAGCAACCCCTGACCAGCCGCTTCCTCATAACCCGTAGTGCCGTTGATCTGGCCAGCAAAATACAAGCCTGAAATGTGTTTTGTTTCCAGCGTAGGCTTTAGATCTCGCGGGTCAAAAAAATCGTATTCAATGGCATACCCAGGCCGCACGATCTGCGCGTTTTCAAATCCGTCGATAGTGCGAATGAAATTATGCTGTACATCGTATGGTAGTGAAGTGGAAATACCATTGGGATAAACCTCATGGGTATTCAGGCCTTCCGGCTCAACAAATATCTGGTGCGAGTCTTTGTCGGCAAAGCGCATTATCTTGTCTTCAATAGAAGGGCAGTAGCGGGGACCAACCCCTTCAATGACACCACTGTACATCGGTGATCGATCGAGGCCCTCTCGAATAATATTATGCGTCTCTGGGTTGGTGTAGGTAATGTGGCAGTTCACCTGACGTGGATGCTGCGCGGCGTCGCCCATGAAAGAAAATACCGGTATGGGCGTGTCCCCCGGTTGCGGCTCGAGTTTACTGAAATCGATAGTACGCGTGTCCAGTCTTGCAGGAGTGCCGGTTTTTAACCGATCTACCTTGAAAGGCAATTCACGCAAGCGTTGCGCCAGGGTATTGGAAGGAGGGTCGCCGGCCCGTCCGCCCTGATGGTTTTCCATGCCGATGTGGATGATGCCGCCGAGAAACGTACCAGTTGTCAGCACTACTGTTGTTGCCCTGAACTTGAGCCCGATCTGGGTAACAACACCGGTCACCTCGCCGTTTTCGACAATCAGGTCGTCGGCCGATTGCTGGAATAGCGACAGATTTGGCTGGTTTTCGAC
Organism: Arenicella sp.; assembly: GCA_018677115.1. Lineage (GTDB taxonomy): Bacteria > Pseudomonadota > Gammaproteobacteria > Arenicellales > Arenicellaceae > Arenicella. The sequence continues at coordinate 1,096 of JAHHOC010000282.1, forward strand.
AATCTTCCTGATCGCCGCTTTATACAGCACACGGTCTGCCTGTGCCCGGGTGGCCCGCACCGCTGGTCCTTTGCGGGCATTCAGGGTGCGGAATTGTATGCCACCCCTGTCTATTGCTTCAGCCATGGCCCCACCCAGGGCATCGACTTCTTTGACAATATGGCCTTTGCCAATACCGCCAATCGCTGGATTGCACGACATCTGCCCGATGGTTTCAATATTGTGAGTCAACAATAGCGTGCGCGCACCAGAGCGGGCGGCTGCCAGGGCAGCCTCGGTACCGGCGTGACCACCGCCGATTACAACCACATCATAGGATTCACTGTGGAACATTATCGCTTAGTTGTTTATTTCATTGAGGCGCATTGTAGCAAGCGAGATGTCAATTATTGTTCCAATTGACGATAATTTTCCAGCCGGAAACGGGGTGTGCAAACTGCCAGGAAAACCAGGTCTTCAGAGGTGGTGTTGGTGATTCTTTGCGCTTGCCCGGGAGCTATAACAATAACGTCTGCTGGTCCCAGTTTTTTTGCCTCGCCGGCAATTTCCGCCTGTGCGTAACCGCTTATGATGGCGTAACGCTCGGTGGTGTCGGTCAGGCTATGCAGTTTAGTGCTGACACCCGGCTCAACCCGTACCCTGGCGATCGACAGATCTTCATCCCGGGCACTATTGTGCCATTCTTCAATAAAGCAGCCTTCCCTAAAAAAATACTCTGTGGATTTCATTTTATCTCTATTACAAAAAATTTACGGGTGTGGTTATTTACCGATACAAAATCCGCCAAAAATTTCACCTAGCAAGTCATCCGCATTGAATTCTCCGGTAATCTGGTTGAGGGCGTTTTGCGCCTGCAGCAACTCATCTGCCAATAATTCTCCCGCTCGATTCTGCTGCAACTGTAACGCGCCACGCTGCACCGCTTCGCTGGCCTGTTGCAGGGCGTTCAAATGCCGTCGCCTCGCTGTGAACAGACTCTCAATTCCACTTTCATAGCCCGCCAGTTTTTTTATTTTTGCACGCAACTGGTCCATACCGTCACCGCGGGTGGCGGAAATAGCCAGCCCATCGTCCGGCAATGGTCCTTCATTGATATCAACCTTATTGTAAACCCGTGTGCTCGCTGCGCCCTGCGGCAGAGCCGAGTTGTCTGGGGTGTCAGTAATATCAACCAGCTCCAGCACGTGATCGGCTTGCTCTATGGCTTTGTGTGCTCGCTCTATACCCAGCTTTTCCACCACGTCATCGCTGTTGCGTAAACCCGCGGTGTCAATAATATGTACCGGCAAACCATCTATGTCGATTGTTTCGGTAATGGTATCCCGGGTGGTGCCTGGTACCGCGGTAACGATGGCCGCGTCATGCCCGGCCAGGGCGTTGAGCAGGCTGGACTTGCCGGCATTGGGTTTGCCCGCCAACGCGAGGCGAAAACCGCTGCGCAAAATTGCCCCCTGTCCGGCCTGCGAAATTGTTTCCGTCAAGCTGCGTTGTAACTGTGAAACACTCGCCTGCACTTTTTCATCGGCCAGGAAATCGATTTCTTCTTCCGGGAAATCGATTGCTGCCTCTACATACATGCGCAAATTAATCAATTGATCGAGGATAGCTCTGACTTTATTTGAAAACTCGCCCTGCAACGATCGGATTGCTCCCCTCGCAGCTTGCGCGGTGCTACTGTCTATCAGGTCGGCGATTGCCTCAGCCTGTGCCAGATCAATCTTGTCGTTTAGATAGGCGCGCTCTGAAAACTCTCCAGCGCGGGCCTGCCGGGCACCCAGTGTAATCATTTCACATAACAACAGGTCTTGTATCAGTGGCCCGCCATGGCCCTGGATTTCAATTGTGTCTTCACCGGTGAATGATTTGGGGCCGGCGAAATAAATAGCGATACCACTATCGAGCGCCTGCCCGTTGCTATCCTTGAACTCTGTGTATGTCGCTACTCGTTCCGGCAGCTCTTTTCCGCACATAGCCTTGCCTATGTCCAGTGCCTGTGGACCAGACAGGCGTATTACACCGACTCCCCCTCGACCGGACGGTGTCGCTATCGCTGCAATCGTGTCTGTGTGCCGGTGTTTACTTGTTGTCAAGTCGCGTGCTGCTTGTTAATAAACCACTGCTGCGCCATCGACAGCACATTATTCACTACCCAGTAAAGAACCAACCCCTGCGGGAAAGTGAGAAACAAGAAAGTCAAAGCGATCGGCATGATGGTCATCACTTTCTTTTGTATATCGTCCATCGGTGCGGGATTCAATTTCTGCTGCGCCCACATCGAAAGACCCATCAGGACCGGTAACACAAAATAAGGATCCGGTGCCGACAGGTCTTGCAACCAAAGCGCGAAGGGAGCCTGGCGCATCTCGACGCTCTCCAATAACGCCCAATACAAAGCTATAAACACCGGAATCTGGATCAAAATTGGCAGGCAACCTCCAGCTGGATTTATTTTTTCCTTTTTATATAAAGCCATCATCTCCATTTGAAATTTCTGCTTGTCATCCTTGTAACGCTCCTTGAGTGTTTGAATTCTCGGTTGCAGCTTTTTCATGCCGGCCATTGACTTATAGCTCGCCGCTGACAACGGATAGAACACTAACTTAATCAGAAAGGTGAGCAAGATGATTGCCCACCCCCAGTTACCGACCACACCGTGAATCAGGCTGAGTATGGAAAACAGTGGATCAGCAATAAATGTCAGAAAACCATAATCGACCGTGAGCGCCAAACCCTCAATACCGTCCTCTTTGGCTATGCGCTTCAGGCGGCTTTGTTCTTTTGAGCCCAGATAAACTCGGGCGCCCAGACTGCCGTTTTGTCCCGCTGCGATTTGTACCGGCACCAATGTTTTGTAGCCAATTCTGTGGACTGAGCCGCTCGGTCCATTGCCGACACTGGTGTAGAACTGCTTGGCCGGGCCATTGCGGGGTATCCAGGCCGCCACGAAATAATGTTGCAGCATTGCTACCCAGCCGTTGTCGGTGCTCAGGGCCAGATTTTCATCGCGCATGTCGTCGAAATCAATTTTCTGGTATTTGTCGGCCTCGGTATAGATTGCGCCACCGGTATAACTCGGTAGCTGGCCGAAAGCTGCGCCGGAGCTCTGCGGTTCAGTGCGGCTGAATTGCGCGTAAAGATAAGCATCCCAGTTGCCGTTGGAACCATTTTTAATCTGATAATCGATATCGACGAGATAACTGTCGCGACTGAAGGTGAAAATTTTAGTCACCTGCACACCCCGCTCGGACACCCAGGTGAGTGGTACCTGTATACTGTCTTGCTGCCCCAGTTCGAAGACAGAGCGTTGCGACTGAAACTGAGTGTTGAGATGATTCGGCGCCTGTTGTCCTCCAACCAGCAGCCCGTCCTGTACAACGAAACTCTCTGCCAGTGTGTTTTTCAGCAATGGGAAACCCTGATCCGGTTTATCGATAGACACCGGTTCCTCCAGCAACTCCATACGCTCTATCACACCACCTTTGGTGTTGATGGTAGCAATGACCAAATCGGTTTTAACGGTTACCGTTTGACCCTTACTCTGTTGCTCAGATTTTGTCGGAGGGGCTGCCGGCACCGGTGAAACCACTGGGGTCGATGGAACGGCGTCGGGATTTTCTACAGCGGCAGCGATCTCCGGAACCGGTGCATTGGCAGTGGTTGTGGTTTCAAGCGTGGCATTCGAATCCGACTGCTGCGGTTTGTTGAAATCAATCCATTTCTGATACAACACGGCGCTGATCGCCAGCAGCGCTATAAACAGGAAAGTTCGTTGGTTTTCCATATTATCCGTTAGTCCTTGTATGGTTATTTTGAGCCGTGATGCCGCTATGATGCCGACATTCAGCCTGGTGGAGCCGGTCTAAAGTTATCTGTGGATTGTCGACCAGTAGCGGGTCATAGCCTTCGCCGCCCCAGGGGTGACAACGGCACAGCCGCTTCACCGCAATAATTGACCCCCTGGTTGCGCCGTAATGCTGTACCGCTTCTCGGGCATAGTCTGAACAACTTGGTACAAACCGGCACCGGGCACCGAGCCAGGGGCTGATTAATCTACGATATAAGCCAATCAGTGTTATCAAAATTGAGACAGGGAGGGATTTTTGCATCAGGTTTTAGATGTCCCGTTCATGGACGGTGATTCGACCGGCGTGCTGGATTGATGCGTCGCTCGATACCAACGCTGCCATTTCATTACTTTTGTCCACAGCTGCTGAAGGCTATCAGTCTGTTGTTTCACTGTGGCTGTCGCGCAACTCGGTTTTGCTGAGATTACCAGATCGGCGTCCTGCAAGTCGTGTTGGTGAAGCCGGTAAAACTCCTTTATCTGCCTACGCAGCCGGTTTCGCACCACCGCCAGCCTGGACACTTTCCTGGAAACCGTCACCCCCAGGCGCGTCAACTGTTTCTGATTGGCTGCTATATTGAACACGTGGTGTTCACTGGTACCGAAATGCCTGGCTTGGTAGACGCGGCGAAAGTCTCCTGCTGTGCGAAGTCTTTGCGTTTTGCCGAAGGACAACATGGGTGGCAACCGGTGCTTTAAATTTTAGCCGTGATGCCGATCCTGTCGGTGGAGTCCGCTGATGCCGAGGGCCGTTAAGCAGATAACACGGCACGGCCTTTGGCTCGCCGCGCATTAATAATTGCCCTACCACTCTTTGTCCGCATGCGGGCGCGAAAGCCGTGCCTGCGTTTGCGCTTTATCTGGCTAGGTTGAAAAGTTCGTTTCATGCTGGTAAACCCCGGGGTTTATATATAGTGCCTAAATTGATCTCAAACATCTGAGATAGCTGTTTAATTAGACATCGTTTAACACTATCGGTTAACTGTCTTTATAGCCGTTTTCGTTGTTGACGGCCGAGATAGTCGGCAGATACTTAAACGGGGTGCAAAGGTACTTATTTTGACTAACAGAGTCAACCGCATTAAAGAATTCTTTGGAGTATTTTAAATCACCAGTTTTTATCAAAATTATTTTCAATAATGGCCGCCCGGCGGTATATTGTCCGACCGTCATTTTTGCTTCGCGCTGTTTTGACGGTCGGCGGGTTCATAATGTTGTGTGACTTAAACGAGAGTAGCTTTGGAAAATCAGGTCCTGTGGGACAAATGTCTTGGTAAATTGGAAGATGAAATCGACGAACACGATTTCAATATGTGGGTGCGGCCGCTGAGCGCCATCAATGATGAGTCTACCTTTCGTTTACACGCGCCAAATCGCTTTGTCCGCGATTGGCTGAGCGACAACCTGTTAGACCGCCTGTCTACAACCGTGCAACATTTTAGTGGCGAGGACAAAACGATCACCATAGAGTTGGACACCTCTGCCCAAAATGGTGCTGCGATGGGCAACAATTCATCGACAGAAGAGCGGGAACCGGCGTTGGCGACACCATTCGGCACCAATGTTCTAAATAGCTCCTTCACCTTTGAAAACCACATTGAAGGTAAATCCAACCAGATTGCCCGGGCCGCGGCCAAGCAAGTTAGTGAAAACCCCGGTTCGGCATACAACCCCCTGTTTATTTACGGCGGTGTTGGTCTTGGCAAAACTCACCTTATGCATGCCGCTGGAAACCTGATATTGAAAAACCAGAAAAAAGCCCGGGTTGCCTATGTGCATTCAGAACGCTTTGTTTCAGATATGGTTAAGTCGATTGAAAACAACGCTATGGACAAGTTTAAGAGCTACTATCGCTCGCTGGACGCGTTATTGATCGATGATATTCAGTTTTTTGCCGGCAAGAACCAATCACAGGAAGAGTTTTTCCATACCTTCAATACACTGCTTGAAGTGGGTAGCCAAATCATCCTGACAAGCGACAAATTCCCCAAAGAAATCAACAACTTACAAGAAAGATTGATCTCCCGTTTTGAAAGTGGTTTAACCGTAAGAATTGATCCTCCGGAACTGGAAACCCGGGTTGCCATCTTGAAGAATAAAGCCCGTAAAAACCAGGTCATTCTCACTGATGAGGTGGCCTTCCTGGTCGCTAACAAGATTCGCTCTAACGTGCGGGAGCTTGAAGGCGCATTGCACCGGCTGGTAGCCAGCTCTCGGTTTACTAACCGGGAGATCGACCTAGATCTGGCCAAGGACACATTGCAGGACCTCACTTTATTCCAGGAGCGGAAGATATCCATAGACAACATCCAGAAAACAGTGGCGGATTTCTACGGTATCCGGGTTTCGGACCTTAAATCCAAACGTCGTAACCGGCAGATAGCCCGACCCCGGCAAGTCGCCATGGCGCTGGCTAAAGAGTTGACCAGCTTAAGTTTGCCAGATATCGGTGATGCTTTTGGTGGTCGGGATCACACAACGGTTATTCATGCCTGCAAAAAAGTGGCCGAATTAATAAAAACGGACCCAAAAATAAAGGATGAATACAGCACTTTGCAAAAGATATTGATGGTCTAGCCAGTATCGGAACCTGCCCCTGTGGATAAGTACGGTATAAATAAGGTATTATCTTCGTACACTTTTTATCCACAATTCTTCAACAGATTATCAACCCGGATATAAGATATTTATCAACAAGCAAATAAGAACCTAAGTATTTGATTTAAAAGTTTAATTTAACCTTCTTAGAGTTATCTACAACACCAGTAATAACAATAATAAGTTAATCAAAAATGAATATAAATATAACTAAAGAAATATTGGAGCATCCGCTCGCACAAATTGTTGGTGTAGTAGAAAAAAGGCAAACATTGCCGATACTAGGCAACGTTTTCTTAGCGCTTGAGGATAATGTATTAACCTTGGTCGGCTCAGACCTGGAAACAGAACTGACAACGAGGGTTATGAATGTTGGTGGTAATAACGGTACGACCACTGTTTCGGCAAGAAAATTATTCGATATATGCAGATCTCTACCTGACGAGGCTCAACTTTCACTGGTAGTGGAAGAGGATAATAAGATGCTCGTTACTGCGGGTAAAAGTAAATTTACTTTGCAGACCTTGAGCGCCGTAGATTATCCTCGACTGGAAGAAACGCAATGGAAACAAGAGTTTAACCTAAGCCAGAAGCAATTAAGTCAATTATTGACTAAAACTTCTTTCTCCATGGCACAACAGGATGTGCGTTATTTTCTGAATGGATTGTTGATAGAAATCAAGGGAGACGACATTATTTCCGTAGCCACCGATGGTCATCGACTGGCCAAAACCCAGGTTCATGCGGACGGGCTGAATATAGATCAAGTGCAGAGTATAATTCCGCGGAAAGCGGTGTTGGAGATCGGCAAATTCTTAGATGCTGGCAGCGATGATCCAGTTAATATCAAGTTAAACGCCAGTCACGTATCAGTTCAATCTGGTAATTTCATGTTCATATCTAAACTAATCGATGGCCGGTTCCCGGACTATGAAAAAGTTATTCCTGCAAATTTGAACAAACATATCTTGATAGATCGCAATAAGCTGATAGAAATCCTGAGCAGAGCCGCCATCCTGAGCAATGAGAAGTTCCGTGGTGTGTCACTGAATTTCAGCGACAATTTACTTAAAGTGGCTTCCCATAACCCCGATCAGGAATACGCCAGTGATGAAATGGAAGTTGATTATCAGGGGGAGGATATAGAAATAGGATTCAATGTAAATTATCTGATGGAAGCCTTAAAAGCATGCGAGTCTGACAGTATCGACCTAGGCTTGTTAGATCCCAATACCAGCTGTACTTTTCATGCTGCCGATTCCGACGAGACCCTGTACCTGATCATGCCAATGCGATTGTAAGCAAGCCTCGTATATCCGTATGTTCCACGTGGAACATGCCAGGAAATCGAAAAAAACAGAGCCGGTGTTCCACGTGGAACACCGGCTTTTTGTTACCTTTTAAACAGCGCATACAGAGTGCTGGAAGAGCAATAATTTGGTATAATTTCCAGCTTGATTTAAGAGTTTTTTTTAAGCGGAAATAATGAGTTACGATTCCAGTAGTATTAAGGTTTTAAAGGGTCTTGATGCAGTAAGAAAGCGGCCCGGGATGTACATCGGTGATACCGATGATGGTACTGGATTACACCATATGGTGTTTGAGGTTGTCGATAATTCTATCGATGAGGCATTAGCTGGTCATTGCACAGGAGTAAACGTTGTAATTAACCAGGATAATTCTATTTCTGTCTCGGATGACGGGCGCGGAATTCCAGTGGGAATTCTCGAGGAAGAGGGCAAGTCGGCCGCGGAAGTAATAATGACAGTTCTGCACGCCGGTGGAAAATTTGACTCTAATTCATATAAGGTATCCGGCGGCTTACATGGCGTAGGCGTCTCGGTGGTAAATGCACTCTCAGACTGGTTGAAATTAGAGATAAACCGGGAAGGTAAATCCTATTTCCAGGAATATCATTTGGGGGTGCCCCAGGCAGATTTAGAGGAAACCGGCACAACCAGCGAAACTGGCACCAAAGTCACCTTCAAGCCCAGTTCGCAGATATTCACATTAACAGAATATAGCTACGACATACTCGCCAAACGGTTACGCGAGCTGTCTTTCCTTAATTCTGGCGTCCGCATCTACTTGAGCGACGAGCGCACTAAGAAAAGCGAAGTGTTTGAATATGAGGGAGGGATTGCTGCCTTTGTTGAGCACTTGAATAAGATGAAGACACCGCTCAACCAGGACATTATTCATGTGGTTGGTGAAAAAGATGGCATAACGGTCGAAGTGGCCCTGCAATGGAATGATTCCTACAAAGAAAGCATTTTTTGCTATACAAACAATATTCCTCAACGCGATGGTGGGGCGCACTTGTCCGGATTTAGGGGAGCGCTAACCCGCACCTTGAACAGTTATATTGAAGAATCAGGTTTAGCCAAAAAGGAGAAGGTAAATGTTAGTGGGGATGATTCCCGCGAAGGCCTGACGGGGGTGCTGTCTATAAAGGTGCCGGACCCTAAATTCTCTTCGCAAACCAAAGACAAACTGGTTTCATCAGAAGTAAAGGGCGTCGTCGAATCGATAATGAACGAAAAACTGGCTGAGTTTTTGTTAGAAAACCCAGCCGACGCCAAGCGCATAGCTGAAAAAATAGTGGACGCGGCGCGAGCGCGCGATGCAGCCCGCAAAGCAAGGGAGATGACCCGCCGCAAAGGGGCCCTGGATTTAGGAGGGTTGCCCGGCAAATTGGCAGATTGTCAGCAGAAAGATCCTGCTTTATCGGAGATTTACCTGGTAGAGGGAGATTCTGCCGGGGGTTCGGCTAAACAAGCGAGAGACAGGTCTTTCCAGGCTATTTTGCCGTTGAAAGGAAAGATTTTAAACGTGGAAAAAGCCCGCTTTGATAAAATGCTGGCATCCGATGAGATCGCCATTTTAATTACCGCATTAGGGGCGGGAATTGGTGCTGATGACTTTAACATCGAAAAATTGCGCTACCACCGGATTATTATCATGACCGATGCCGATGTTGATGGCTCACATATTCGTACTTTACTGTTGACGTTTTTCTATCGGCAAATGCCGGAATTGATAGAGAAGGGTTATATTTATATCGCCCAACCACCGCTGTATAAAATAGGCAAGGGCAAATCACAGCGATATGTAAAGGATGACCAGGAGTTTGAGGCGTACTTGCTGGAGTTGGCACTACAGAAAGCGGAAGTCGTCAACAAGTCGAACCAACACAGTGTTGGCGGAGAAGAGTTGGCAAATCTGTGTAGAGAGTACCTGTCGGTGGAAAAAACGATACAGCGATTGAGTCTTGAATACGATCCAATTGTTTTAAAAGCGCTGGTCGATCATTCCGCTGACGATTCCAATATCAGTGATGAAGTAGTTAAGACTATTGAGTATAGCCTGAATAGCGAGGGCTATGAGAGCCCACACTATAGTTTGACAATGACCCGCAATGGCGCCGTAGCACTCAACATTGAAAAAAGATTGCACGGCATGGTCACCCGCACTAGTTTCGATAACGCTTTTTGGAGCTCACCTGAATTCACCTCGATTAAAGCGTTGGCAGAAAAACTACAATCTATGCTGGGTGATAACATCCTCGTTAAACGAGGTGATAAAGAGCTGCAGTGTGAAGAGTTTTCAGAGGCGCTGGATTGGTTATTGAGTACAGCGAAGAAGGGATTGGACGTGCAGCGATATAAGGGTCTGGGTGAAATGAACCCGGAACAATTGTGGGAAACTACCATGGACCCGCAGGTACGCAGGCTACTGAAGGTAGTTATTGAGGACGATGTGTCATCTGACGATACATTTACTATTTTAATGGGAGATCAAGTGGAGCCGAGACGCGATTTTATTGAGAAAAACGCGTTCACTGTCAGCAACCTGGATGTGTAATTTTACTTATATATTTCAACGAGTTACAAACAAAAACGAGCCATAAAACAGGGTTTACCCAACTGCTGTCGAAAATCTTTTTCAGTAATCAGTAATTACCTGCCTGCGGAGTGCCAAAAACGGGCTATTTGTAGGCTATTATCAGGCAGGTTAATGCAGTGTTCGGGGCACTGACAGTACAAATTTGGGAATCGGCACCTCGAATTCGTTCTTGCTCTGGTTGATCATGAAATAGCGGCCTTCCATTGTGCCCATTTCGGTTTCCAACACTGCCCCACTGGTATAGGTGTAGCTTTCCCCCGGCTTGATGATGGGCTGTTTGCCCACCACACCTTCGCCATACACTTCCTCTGTTTTACGGTTTGCATCCTGAATGACCCAGTGTCTGGAAATTAATTGAAACTCGGAGTCGGATTCGTTTTCAATGGTTATCGTGTAGGAGAAAACAAAGCGCTTGTTTTTCACATCAGACTGTCGTTCGACAAAACCAGACAGCGCGGAAACTTTTACTTTTGATGTCATAAAGCAAATCGCTGATTTATTTATTCTCTGTAGTAAATATCTTAACCTTTTTTTTAGGATTTTTTGGTAATTTGGCAAGCGTCATTTGGCGGCCCCATATATAGCCTGTATCCAGACCCAGGTGCCGCGGGGTATTGAGCAGACCCAACGCAGACCAGTGACCAAAGACGATACGATAATTGTCAAAATCCGAATTGGGCACCATAAACCACGGCATCCGGTTTTTTCTCACCTTGCCGGAATAGCCTCTTTCAGTTAAGTTCAGGTTTTTCTTGGGACTGCAGAAGCGCATTCGGGTAAAAGCATTAATAATGAAGCGTTTTCTGGGGGTAGAGCCAAGTGATTTTTTCCATTTGCTGGGGCTGTTGCTATAGATCTTTTTTAGCAACTTAACGCATTGATGCTCGTTTTGAAAAACGGCTTCCACTTCGGCAGCGCATTTAAGGGCCCGTTTCCGTGACCACCAGGGATAAATGCCGGCATGACACAGTATGCTTTTATAGTTTTTATCCTGCACCATCAGCGGCCGCCGTCGCAACCAAAAAGATAATTCATCCAGGTCAGGTGCATCTAACACCTGTTGCAGTGTATCGGAGCGACGTGGTTTGCGGATATCGTAAATCAGCGCCATTAAATGAATGTCGTGGTTGCCAAGCACTGTAACACATTGATTTTCAAGGCTTTTTAGAAACCTGAGAACTTTCAGGGAGTCAGGGCCGCGATTGACAATATCGCCCACGCACCACAAGGTATCCTTGTCGGGATCAAACTTTACTCGTTCGAGTAACCGTTGCAGAGGATCGTAACAACCCTGTATGTCGCCGATTGCGTAGAGAGCCATCAGGAACTAAAAATCACTTTCCAGCTGTTCAGCACTAACTGGTGGCGACCCATCATAGAGCGCTTGAATCCGGTTTTGCTCGTACGATGACTTGATAAAAGCATAGGGGTCAAGTTGCGCATCTAGTAAACTGTCAGTTCCGAGTAGTCGGGCGCGGGTATCTACGGCATCGAGCACAGAAAGGCCGATACGACCGCTGCTGGAATCGGTTAATTCGCCATTGGCATAGTACACAATGCCTTCGCCAATTCTGCCTAAACCGTCGCGCAGATTGCTGGGACCGAACAACGGCAGAACCAGGTATGGACCGGGGCGAACACCCCATGCAGCGAGAGTTTGTCCAAAATCTTCATTTGCCGGGCTAATATTGGTCACACCAGAGGCCACATCGAAAAGGCCGCCAATGCCAATGCTGCTATTAATGGCAAAGCGAGCCACGGAGCTCGCCGCTCGCACTAGTTTGCCCTGCAATAAATTATTTGCCGCATTGAGTGGTTCGCTGAGGTTGTTAAAAAAATTGCGCACGCCTGTTTTGGCGGGTGACGGCAGGATCCGGCTATAGCCTGTTGCCACCGGTTTGAGCACAATGCGGTCAGCCGTCTCATTGAATTTGTGCATGCCCCGGTTAAACCCTTGCCAGGGGTCGGCACTGTACTGCCGGGAGAGGTCATCGGTCTGTTGCAGAGTGTTGCACCCGGCAAGAAACAGGCCCACAACGACAAGCAGCAATAACTTAACGTTTTTCATAGTGACACCCAGAGAGTCCATGTCATTGAATTATAAACTGACTGAGTGAATTCGCCAGTCCCCCTCGGAATGCAAGTCATGAATGATCGTTGCGGTAGTTGAGGTGGCTATAAAGGCATTGCTGACATTAAATGAAACAGAGCTGGTTGCTTCATTGCCAGCATCCAAAACGACAATGCACGGCGCGGTTCGATTTATTCTCCGTTAGCCTGACTTCCTTGAGGGCGAGCCTGTTCCACATCGGCGTTAGCCGGATCGGCAGCAACTTTTTGCAGTTGCTGTTGTTTTTGCATGTAGAGAGATTCAAAATTGATCGGTGTTAGCAGCAGTTGCGGGAACCCGGCTTTGCCGACCAGATCAGAGATAGCTTCGCGTGCAAACGGTAGCAATACATTGGGGCAGGCAATCTCCAGAGCCAGTGGCATATCATCGGCGGCAACGCCCACGATGTGGAACACACCGGCCTGGTGTACCTCAACCAGAAACGCGGTTTCTTCGCCCATTTTGGAAGTAACAGTAAGGCCAAGGATTACCTCGTAGTAGTCGTCCTGGACAAGCTCCGAGCTCTTTATCGTAGCGTCGATATTTATTTCTGGTTTCCCCGGATCGGTCAGGAAAATCTGCGGTGCATTGGGAGACTCCACCGAAGAGTCTTTTAAATATATCTTTCGAATATCAAAGGTGGTTGCCTGTTGTGCAGATTCTGCAGCAACGGCTTCATTATCGTTTTCAGCCATATCAAATAATCAGTTAAGGTTATGCCAGCCGCGTTACGCGGAACTGACGGGAAGATTCTCTTTGGTCCAATACACCAATCCACCACGCAGTATATGCACATCAGTGAAACCCAGTGCGATCAGAGATCGCGCGGCTTTGGAACTACGACTGCCGGTCTGGCAAACCACTATAGCCGTCTTGTTTTTATGCGCCTGCAGGTCTTTATTATCGGCGTTTATACTGGCGACAGGAAAATTAACAGCTTGCGGAATGTGAGACTGCGAGTATTGTGCCTCATCATTTACGTCAATAATCACCGCCTTGTCACCGCGTTGAAGCTTTGGCAATTCAAGCGCGGAAATAGTTTGGGCGCCCTTCACATTAGCTTGTAGCAGCGATAATACTAACAGGTTCGCCACCACTACAAAGGCGGCTACCCAGAGCAAATTTTGAGATAGAAATTCGGCGAACATAGAAGTTGGCTTGAATCACGCCAGTTGGTGGATTGGACTATAATAAAGCAGCCGCGATTATACAGTACCCGCAAGCCAATTAAACGTCCGAAAACAAACAATCTACGACCCGCCAACGCCGCAGCCTCAGGGTGGGTAATGCTGTGGATGGCGATGGCATCTATAAATACACCTGCAACAGCGGATCAGCAAAGCGATTATCAACGCCAGGTAAATGATATTGGTAAGCAAATCACCAAAATTACCCAGCGGCTGAATGCCAACCAGGCATTGCTCAAAACAGAGCGCGAGAAATTACTGGCTACTGAACAGAAAATAAACTCGCTGACTATCGAGTTATCCAACACGACCGCGGAAATTAACAAGCAGCGCCGGCAACTGCAGGAACTGGAACAGCAAGCAGATAAGCTGCATGCACAGACAGCCGCCGACAGGGCCACCCTGGCGGCGTTAGTCCGCCAGCGTTTCAAACAGGGTAATCCCAACTACCTGAAAATGCTATTAAATCAGCAAAATCCATATGCGGTCGGCAGGTTACAAAATTACTATGCTTACTTTGCTGC
>JAHHOC010000195.1 GCA_018677115.1 Arenicella sp.
GTCTTGGTTCAACTGTGACAGCAATTGCTGGATTTCATGCTCATCAAATTTTTTAACCATGCCGATCAATCTCCAAATCCCAGCCACTGATGAATAGCAATAAACTATGCATAGCGAGCCAGGTAAAGGCAAGCAATACTGGAAAGATGCGGCACTCAGTCCGTATCCCGGCTCTGCTTATCCGGGTGCACGATCAGACCGATGACGTATCAAAACCAACAACCACTAACCGCGCTCAGGAAGTTCCTTGATATAGAGGTCATGTTGCGAGAAAGGAATTTCTATTGCTTCAGCATTGAAACGATTATAGATAGCGCGCAGCAATTCGTGAGTCGTGATGCCGCGTAATGCGGGTTCCCTTACCCAGCACAGCAGTTCGAAATTGAGGCTCGATCCGCCAAATTCACGAAAGCGAACGCGATGCGCGGGCTCATTGCATACTTTTTCATTGGCGTCGCCGATTTCCATCAACAGGGCTTCGACCTGGTCGATATCCGAGCCATAGGCAACACCGACCTTAACCCGGATTCGGTACTTTGGATCGGGTCCACCTGACTCGTTGATTATTTTAGTGTTACTCATAATAGAGTTGGGCACGGTGATTTCGACATCGTCTCGCGTCAGCAGTCTGGTGCTGCGAATCCCAATATGAGTGATCTCGCCACGCTCGCCCGAGTCGAGCACTACATAATCACCAATCTTGTAAGGCGCATCAGCAATAATAAACACACCCGAAAACAGGTTTGCCAAGGTGTCCTTGGCGGCGAAGCCGACGGCAACGCCGACTATGCCAGCAGATGCCAGCCAGGCGGTCATGTCTATGCCCCAGGCGGAAAAGACCGCATAGATGGCAATCACGGAAATAACGATCACAACCAGGTTATTGAATAGCAACAGCGTCTGCGCCGAGATGATCCGAAAGCGAGTGCTCTTTGCAAGATACCTCAGTATCAACTGCAACAGGCGAATCAGGAACAGCGTCCATATAATCAAAGCAATGGATTTTAGTATCGAAAACACAACGCCTTCATAGGGCTCACCGAACGCAAGCATGTTAGTAGCTAGCGCGAGACCGAGCAGCAGAACAGAGGTATATATTGGCCCATGCAGAATTCCCAGTACCTCATCGTCGAAGGTCATTCGCGTGCGCGCGAACAGCTTGCGCAATGTGGTCACAGCAAAACGATCGATGATCCAGGCCACCAGTAATGATGCGATCACGACAGTCAGTGCCTGCAGCCACGCGTTATCGCCGAGAAGACCGAGGTAAGGCCCGAGTCTATCCTGCCACTGGTTTAGCATTTGATGAACTTAACCAAATGCCGAGTACGCCGGGTCCGATTGTGCTTCGCGCTCATATCAGCGTAATTTGCAAACATCATTGCTATGACCTTGAAAAAAGCCAGCAGATTGCCAGCCGGGTAGCCAAACACAATATGCATCCGCAGTCGTTGCTGCCTCAGCAGCCCGTTCAGGATGCAATTGTGGTTAGAACCTTGTTGGTGGTAATTTATTGTCACGCTGCTTCAGCCCTGTATTCGAGCACGTTAGCTGATCATAATAAACTATGCACAGCAATGGATTGAAAGGCAAGCGGCCTTAGCCCGGTGGGTTTTCAACCATTACGTGGCCTTTCGCCACACTCTGGCCAATAGTGGCCAGCTCACGACCCTCATGCTGTCCGGCTGGCCCCAAGCCTCGGCTAACTCATTTTCTACCAACTCGAGCGGATTTCGCTTATTCATTTTCTGGTAACTGCGCGCTGCCGACCAGGTATCGAGATAGCCAATCAAGTCATTAAATGACCATTGAGCAGTCATTTCAATTGGTTCCAGCTGCAGTTCGTCAAACGGCATGACTATCCGGGCATAGCCGCTTTCAACCAGTGACCTGTCAAATGCCCAGTAGTCACCGACTATGCGGTTATGAAAGTGGGCGATAATGGCATCAATTTCGCTGTTAATACTAACCAGCCAATAGGTCCACACAGCGAGCACGCCCTGGTCTTTGAGCACACGGTTTGCTTCCCTGGTGAACGCCTCAAGATCAAACCAATGTAGCGCTTGCGCCACGGTAATCAGGTCCACCGAATTGCTCTCGATACCACTGTCTTCAGCGCTTGCCACTGCATAACGGACGCCTGCAACTGGAATAGCGCTGGCAATCTGATTGGCACTGGCATCGGTGGCAATGACTTCTGCAAAATAGCTGGCCAGCCCACGTGCTGATTGACCGGAACCGGTGGCACAGTCCCAAGCACGATCTAGACTAGCGCACCTTGAGGCCAAATGCGAAAACAGCTGTGCCGGGTAAATTGGCCGGAAGGCACTGTATTGTTCTGAGTGACCGGAAAAATGATCCTCAAAGGTCATGATGGTACGGATGATTCTGGTTCAGGGCTACACGGTTTGATGTCAGCGAGCTTCCACACATCATAAGCAGGTTCCTCGTAGGGATGCGCGCTAACCAGCGCATGCAACGCGGCAGTTATGTTGCCGTCGTGACAGACCATTTCAACCCGATACTCGGCCACCATATGCAGGTCACCGGCTCCTTCATCGACACGTTGGCCAATATATGGCTGGCTGCCGGCAAGCGGCCGGTATTGGCCACGTCCCAGAGTTTGCCAGGCACACTGGTCATAATCGCCAATCTGGCCTGCTCCCGCTGCAAACACAGCAGCTTTCACGGATTCAAGGTGTTGTTCGGGAACAAAAAATGCGAGTTTATACATATTTAATCTATTTGAGAGTAGGGGTGTGTTAAACCTCAGGATAGTGATCAGGCTAATATGGATCAATGGCTGATTGGTCACAACAAGCGACCCCGCTTTGCAATTAAGGAGATAAAATAAGTTAGAATAGTTCAATAACCCATTGAAATATAATAATATAAAATATATTTATATCGCATTAGCCCGGCTGTCGATGGAGGCGGCACCGTAGCGCGTGCAAACACCAGTTGCAACTTCGAAACATGGCCACAGGCTTACTACCGGGAGATTAAATACGTCACATGTCAGCAAGTTATATTTCGCCTGATCATTGTGCTTCTTCTTTGGTAGAATTCGCCTCCAGTCCTATGTTCAAGCCCGACCCCTGAGGGTTGAACTCGTCACATTAACGTGGAGGAAGTTATGTCAGTACCCGCAGCAGACCGTGTCGCCATAGTCGCCGGATTACGCACACCGTTTCAGCGTATTGCCACCGGCTACAGCAAGGTCACCGCAAGGGCGTTGAGTTCGCACCTGGTTGCCGAACTGGTGGAGCGTGCAGATATGGATCGGCGAGAAATTGAATTGCTGGTGTTCGGCCAGGTTGTCATGGCGCCGGATGCCCCGAATATTGCTCGCGAGGTTGTTATGGGCGCAAATTTGCCGGTGGAGGTTGATGCATACAGCATTTCACGGGCCTGCGCCACCAGTTACCAGACCACGGTCGATGTATATCATAATATCATCAGCGGAAATGTTGATGTTGGTATCGCCGGGGGTTGTGATGTGATGTCGCAACCACCGATCAGCTTTAATAAGAAGATGACCGAGGCAATGGTGCGCTCCAGTTACAGCAAGACGATGGGCGCGAAACTAAAAGCCTTTAAAGGTATTGGCCTTAAAGACATCATGCCCGTTCAACCGGCGATCAAGGATCCATCCGGTGACTATACAATGGGAGAGGCGGCAGAAAAAATGGCCAAGGAGAACGGTATATCGCGCGAGGCACAGGACAAAGTTGCTCACCACAGCCATGTCAATTCAAGCAAAGCATGGGCGGAAGGCTGGTTTGCAGAACAGGTGATGAATGTGATCCTCGGTCCCGAGTACAAAGCGGTTTCGACCGACAACCTGGTACGCTCTGATTCGCAATTGGATAAGTACGCCAAACTGCGCCCGGTTTTCGACCGCAGCAATGGTTCCGTAACAGCGGCCAACAGTTCGCCGCTGACTGACGGAGCCAGCGCAGTGTTGATGATGCGCGAATCCAAGGCTAAAGCGCTCGGTTACTCTCCACTTGGCTATATTAAGAGTTATGCGTTTGTGGGC
The DNA here is from genome assembly GCA_018677115.1 of Arenicella sp. Lineage (GTDB taxonomy): Bacteria > Pseudomonadota > Gammaproteobacteria > Arenicellales > Arenicellaceae > Arenicella. The sequence goes on from JAHHOC010000195.1 coordinate 4,043, forward strand.
ATAGATCCGAACTGGCAGATGCTGATGGGTCCGTCGTTTGCAACCCCCAAGGCATTGGATCGGGCGGGATTGACGCTGGCGGATATGGACCTGATTGACATGCATGAGGCTTTCGCGGCGCAGATACTCTCCAATACCCAGGCCTTTGAATCAAAGCAGTTTGCCGAACAGCGATTAAATCGCAGTGCGGCGGTGGGCGAAATTGACTGGGATAAATTCAATGTCAGCGGGAGTTCCATTTCGCTGGGACATCCTTTTGCCGCTACCGGCGCCAGACAGCTCACGCAGATGCTATATGACCTTAAAAGAACAGACGGCAATCTCGGGTTGATCACCGCTTGTGCCGCCGGTGGGCTCGGCGCAGCGATCGTAGTCGAGCGCAATTAACTAATTACACGAAGCGGACAAAATATGAGCACTTTTACACTGACCAGATCCGACGGCATTGCGATCATCACCATGGACTATGCTGCACAGGCGCAGAATGTTCTCAATGAAGCTATCCGGGATGACTATGAAGCAATTATTGCCGAGGTGGAGGCAGATCCTGAATTACGCGGATTGATTTTCACCTCAGGTAAGCCAGATTGTTTTCTGGCGGGTGCGGATATCAATATGTTGCAGAGCATCGAAAGTGAAGAGCAGGCAGAGGAGAGTTGCAAGCTTCTGCACGCGATGACCCAGAGAATTATCGATATGCCGCTAACTACCGTCGCAGCCATTCATGGAACCTGTCTCGGTGGGGGGCTTGAATTGGCACTGGCGTTCGATTATCGCGTTGCTACCGATGCCGACAGCACGCGCATCGGCGTACCTGAAGTGCAACTTGGAATTTTGCCCGGTGGCGGGGGTACCCAACGGATTCCGCGTCTGATCGATTTGCCCACAGCGCTGGATATGCTGATGACGGGCCGTCAACTGTCTGCCAGGCGAGCCGGGGCAGTGGGCCTGGTTGATAAGGTATGCGCACCGGCAGTGCTGCAGCGGGTGGCGGAGTCTTTTATTGCCAAGGGCAAGCCGAAACGCAAACAGACATTAAAAAATAGGGTACTGGCAGGCCCGGCACGTGGCATGATCATCGCGCAGGCGCGCAAAAAAGTCATGAAAATGACTAAGGGACATTATCCGGCACCATTAAAGATATTGGAAACCGTGGATCAGGGGCTGAGCACTGACCTGCAATCGGGTTTGCAGATCGAGGGCAGTAATTTTGCCAAGCTATTGATGTCGCCGGAATCCAAGCAGTTGGTGAATATTTTCTTTGCCACCACTGATCTCAAAAAAGACAGTGGCATTGATTCAGATGCAGAGCCCCGGGTCGTCAGCAAGGTGGGTGTACTCGGTGCCGGATTGATGGGGGCAGGAATAAGCTCGGTAACGATCGAAAAGGCCAAGCTGAACGTACGCTTGAAAGACATTAATGCCGAAGGTTTGGCTAAAGGGGTAGCTTACGTCGGCAAACTGCTGGATAAGAAACTGGCGCGCCGCAGGTTGCGCTCGAATCAGCGCGACAAAATCATGTCACGCCTTACCGGCACCACAGATTACACTGGTTTCAAGAGCGCCGATGTCGTCATTGAGGCAGTATTTGAGAGTCTCGATTTGAAACAACAGATGGTATCGGATATCGAGCGTGTGGCTGCTGACCGCGAACCGATTTTTGCCACTAACACATCTGCCATTCCCATAGATGACGTTGCTGCCAAAGCACAACATCCGCAGCGGGTAATCGGCATGCATTACTTTTCACCGGTTGAGAAAATGCCTTTACTGGAGATTATTACCGGTAGCAAAACCGCCGACTGGGTAACCGCGACGGCTGTTAAGCTGGGCAAACAACAGGGTAAAACCGTGATCGTGGTGAATGATGGCCCGGGGTTTTATACT
>JAHHOC010000325.1 GCA_018677115.1 Arenicella sp.
GTTCTATAATCTGTTTTTGCGGCCTGCCACCCAGGTTAACGGCAATAGTCAACTGGGTGTCATCACCAAAGGTTGGCGCAATCGGGATTGGGTTTAATACGCCGCCATCGATTAGTACAGTGCCGTTACGGGTGTGAGGGGTGAAGAATAATGGCAATGAAATGGACGCCCTTATGGCATCGAAAAGGTCGCCAGAGTTGATCCACATTTCCTTTTCATTTTTGATATCGGTAGCCACCGCTGTGTAAGGAATCGGCAACTCCTCAATCAGTTGATCGCCAACCAACTCGACAAGGGTGTTAATAAACTTGTCGCCCTTTACCAGTCCGCTCCTACTCCAGGAAATATCCAGCAGGCTGATCATATCCATTTTGCTTATGGCCCGCGACCAGCGTTCGAATTCATCCAGCTTGCCGGCCGCATATACGCCGCCGACCAGGGCGCCGGCCGAGCAGCCGGAGATTGACTTAATCTGGTAGCCGTTTTGTTCCAGCCACTGGATCACACCAATGTGTGCCAGACCCCGGGCGCCACCGCTGCCCAGTACCAGGGATACAGTTTTCATAGCAGTCTATTTTAACGATTTATGCTGAAAAAAGCGCTCTGTTTCCATGCCTACTAACTCCTGCAAAAAGCACAGGGTTGCAAGGTTTGTCCAGCTTAATAATAACCGAGCTGACCTGGATCAATATAAATACTGGCTGTTTGCTTATCATAGCCGCATGGGATCAGGTAACTAATTGAAGTAGCGGATTAAGTAAATGTCGAGAACCAAAAAAAGTTTGTGGGCAATTGTGATGATTGTGGTATTTCTTGTAGTGCCACTTAATTGGTATATAGCACGCTATTCCATGGAACGCGCCGAGTCTTTTGAAGTGCTGGTTGCGAATCCTCAGCACCAGTTGCTGATTGCCACGCAGGGCAGTGAATACAAAGATGCCGTGGTCGCCAGTCTGCTGGCACAAATGAAGGGCATGCCGGTATCTATCAAAGTTATTGATATATCGGGTCTACCCGCTGTAGATACAAATGATTGGGACGCTCTGTTAATACTGCACACCTGGGAGCAATGGCGGGCGCCAGAGGTGGTCGAGCAGTTCATCGATCGGTCAGCCCCGGCAGTGATTGACAAAGTAATCGTACACACCACTTCAGGGAACGGGGAATCAGCGATGGAAGGGATTGATGCTATTACTTCAGCATCCCTGATTACGGATGTGTCAGCGAATGTTTCTTTGATTGTTCAGCGCATTAATCAACTTTTCAAATAAACTTCGCGGCGATTAATTCCTCTCAGCTCTGCCGTCTCGGAATTAATCGCTTTGGCAAGTGGTCACGCAGCTCCGTAGCATTCAATTTGGTCAGGTCCTTGGCTAGTTCCAGGCGCACGTGTTTTTTCACGCCCTCATCCAGCGCATCCCGCAGCAGACCGAGAAATCGTGGCGCTGCAACCAGCACCAGGTGGCCATAGTGTCGTTTCTGCCAACCTTTTTTCAGGGTCATTGCCAGTTCACGGGCGAACTGCTGCGCTTGTTGTTCATGCAGCTTGCCGGCTTCATCGACGCCGTGTGAACCGCCAGTAACGCGCGATTGTCTGCGCCCGCCGGCATCGCTGCTGAGGGAGCGTTCCGGCAGCCTCGATTCAGGGTGAACCAAGGCTTCACGCTCCTGCAGGCTACCGCTGGCGCTTTGTGCCTCAAAAATTCGTGCGCGATTCGAATCCGCGCTTACTATCCAGATTGTCGCCATGATTGTGTATTCTCCGTGCTTACAGGCCAGGTTTGATTTCAGATTGTCGTTGCTCCCGTACATGCAGGCAAACAGCCCCTATACCGGCCAGGTAGGCGAGACACATAATCAGCCCGCCCAATAACGGTATCAGGGATATGAGAGTTACCGCGAACACCGCCAGCAGTACTGTTAACACCTGCCAGAAGGTAGTCAATGGTTGTTGCTTTCGAATCCAGCGGTGAATCTGCTCGGCGATCAGCAACACAATGGTGAAGTAGCCCGCTACAATCAACAGGATATAGAGCAGCAACAGTATGCCGGCAATGGGCAGCCCGATGATGGTGATCGCCGATAACACAATGAGTATTGGCGTTAACAATACTGCCAGCAGGCCAAACCCCAGACAGCGCAGGAACTGGGAGCGAACTGATTCCGCAAGAGTGAAGCGTGTTTCACGGAAAATCGCAGACACCAGCAACGCCGCGAGTGTAACTGCTAAAATGCTGACCAGCAGGAATAGGGCGACCGCACGCGCTATATCACCTGCATCCCATTGTGGTCGGTCACGGGCCCACCACGCATCAGTTTTCGAATGCTCTACCTCGCCGACGATCGTGGCGCCCTCACTGATATTGGCAGCGTTGGGGCTCTTAAAGACCAAGTTCCCACCGATTACGGCTGAGGGCAGTATTTCGATCGATTTTGCTTCCAGATCCACGTCCTGCAGAATCTCTCCGATAATGCTGATATGGCCGGCTTTGACCTGCAGGTTTTGCTCAATGCGACCGTCGATGGTCACATCACCGCCGGCAATCCAGGCATTGTCGCCGACCACGGCATCATCGCAGAGCGTGATTTCACCACCCGCCAGAATCGCATCACCAATAATTTCTGAGCATACAGTTACCTGACCACCGGCGGCACGTAAATCGTCAGTGAGGTCTGCATTGACCATGACCTCGCCACCGGCGGCCATGACATCGCCAGAAACAGAGCCATCCACCGTGATTTTGCCACCGGCTACCACGACATCGCCGTCGACTTCTGCATCCACCCGCACGCGCTCACCCCAAAGGTAGAGATCCTCGGAAATGACGCCCTGTTTCAGAACCGTTTGGTGATTATTGTCTTGGCCAGCAAATACATTGCTGCAGAGCAGCAACAAGGTCATTAACAGGACGTGTTTTTTCATGATGCACCAATCAATTGCCATAATTGACCATCATTTTGCAGAGTTGCATCGCTGGTAGCATTGACATGCGTCAAAAAATGCTCAGTTACATCGTAGATAGGCGGGATTGAGAAAAAGGGTCTTCCTGCCTGTGTAAACAGAGTGGGGCTGGATTATTCTAACCGAGATAGCTGCCCAGCATTTCTTCAGATACATTCCACAGGCGGTCGGCCATGGCATCGTTTTCAAGGTGATGATCGCCACCGACACTGACCACGTTGGAGTCAAACAGAAATTCCCCATTGACGCCGGCCATCTGCGGATGGGCTGCAGCATAGCAAGTGGTGGCAGCGCCTTCTTCAACACTCTTGGCGATGAAAGGACCGACGATATCGAAGGCGATTTCGGTTAATCGGCCCTGGCCACGGGCTATATTGGTTTTGATAAAGCCGGGATGCAGTGCATTGGATGTGGCATTGGTGGCAGCGAGTTTCTGCGCCCATTTACGCGAGAAAAGAGCATTGGCAAGCTTGGATTGCCCGTAATACTCCCAGGAGTCGTACTCGAACCCGCCGTTACTCTCGCCCAGCGTGTTAAAGCGGATGCCGTCCGGCGGCGTGCGCCGGTATGCGGCACGGCTGCTAACGTGCACAATGCGACCCTGAGGGGCAGCTGTGACCAGTGGTAACAGCTTATTAACCAATAAAAAATGGCTGAGGTAATTAACCAGAAAGGCGATTTCAATCCCGTTGACGACCTGCTTCTGCTTCCTGCCGCTGATACCCGCATTGCAGATAAGTGCATCCAAAGGCAAACCGAGCTCTTCGACCTGTTCTGCACAATCGAGTACCGAATCAAAATCAGTGAGCTCCAGACTGACGGGTGTGGCTTTGCCCTCCACACTTGCACAGGCGGCGCTGGCCTTTTCCATGGTTCGACCGCTGCCGATCACGTGCGCGCCCTGTAAGGCAAGCACACGCATGGTTTCCAGGCCAATGCCGGAGTTACAACCGGTGACCAGCATGGTCTTACCGCTCAGGTCGAGGCCTTCAGTCACCTCTTCAGCGGTGGACTCCGGTCCAAATCCGCTGTCCTTAAAGCCTGCTTTAATGTTGACGGGAAACCCCTTGGGTTCGCCACCGCAGCCTGTGAGTGCCGGTGCGGTGGCCGTGGCGGCTGATAAAGCTAAGAATTGTCTGCGTTGCATGTCGATTAATTAACAAGGTCGGGTTGAGTTTGGTGATTTGTACAGCTTATAAATGGTAGCACGTATGTAGCCGTCGACAGTGCCTCATACCATGCGGGCTTATGGTTTACGCAATTGGGGTATGCCGGGGTATTTAATTTCTCATTAGTGATGCTAATTTAAACGTGTTGTGCACTTGTTTCACTGTAAACTTCCTTTTTCAGGAGGGTTTGATGAACAAAGTAGTATCACCGTCGAGACGCCGGTTTGTAACAGGTCTGGCCGCCACCACTGCCTTGAGCCTGCTCAAGCCAATGGGCGTATCACGGGCTGCCAGCGGCGGCTTGATTGGTGGGCAGAACTCGCTTAACGGACGTCAGTTTGACCTTGATATCGGTTATCTGCCGGTTAATTACACCGGCAAAACCCGACAGGCAACTGCTATCAATGGCTCTATTCCCGCGCCTGTGCTGCGCTGGAAGCAGGGTGATCGTATTTCCCTCAATGTGCGGAACAACCTGGCGGTGGACAGTTCCATCCACTGGCACGGCATAATCCTGCCCAGCAATATGGACGGTGTGCCAGGCTTAAGCTTCGATGGCATTAAGCCGGGTGATGCCTACCGCTATGAGTTTGACGCCAACCAGAGCGGTACCTACTGGTATCACAGTCATTCCGGTTTCCAGGAGCAGACCGGCATGTACGGCGCTATTGTAATCGATCCCTCTGAGCCTGCACCTTATCACTATGACCGCGATTATGTAGTGCTGCTGTCAGATTGGAGTGACGAACAACCCGAGGATATTTACGCCAACCTTAAACGCTCGCCGCATATGTACAACAATCGCGAGCGCACCCTGGGTGACTTCAATCGGGATGTGTCCCGCAAAGGGTTTAAAGGCACTATGCAGGATCGCGCCATGTGGAATCAGATGCGCATGTCCGATACCGATCTATCTGATGTCACAGGTCGTACCTACACCTTCCTGATGAATGGCCAGACACCGGCTGATGGCTGGACCGGCATGTTCAAACGCGGCGAAAAAATACTTTTACGCTTTATCAACGGCGCAGCCATGACCCTGTTCGACGTTCGCATTCCGGGCCTGAAGATGACCGTCGTGGCCAGCGACGGTCAATATCTGCAACCGGTGACCATAGACGAATTT
>JAHHOC010000331.1 GCA_018677115.1 Arenicella sp.
CAGCAATGCTGACCCCCTGGTTGACGGCGGTTTCACCCCGGTTGGCGGTTTTTATACCGGAGGAGTCAAAAACGGGGTGGCCTTCGGCACAATCGAATCGGGGTTTGTCGGCAGCAACGCTTTCGGACCTCCGGCCGTGGTACTGGGAGACCGCTTCGCTCCGCGGGCTGGTACGGATGTCAATGGATTAACAGCCAACGAAGTTCAGGTACTTATCAGTAATGCACTGCGAATCGCTTACATGTCCAGGGCACAGATACGAAACCCGGCGGACTCCGGTGCGCGGGTCACCATTTCGGTGGTAGACAGTAACGGAGTTATTCTGGGCATTGCGCGCACCGTTGACGCACCGATATTCGGTACCGATGTGTCATTACAGAAAGCGCGCACAGCAGCCTTTTTCTCGCGTCCTGATGCAGGAGCCGTCCTGCGTGCCGCGGGCCATGGATTCTATGTTGATGCTGTCCGTGCCTTCGGGCTCCCAACTGCGTTGAGCGACGGTATTGCATTTTCTGATCGGGCCGGTGGTAACTTGTCGCGGCCGTTTTATCCCGACGGTATTGATGGCAATCCAAATGGGCCGTTCAGTAAACCGTTTCAAGTCTGGAGCCCATTTAACGTTGGCCTGCAGCTGGATCTGGTAGCAGCAAATATCACCACTGCGGGCACGAACTGTACAGGGATACCCAATTTACCCAATGGAATACAGATTTTTCCCGGCAGCGTGCCGATCTACCGGGGTGCGCAGTTAGTTGGCGGGATCGGGGTATCCGGAGACGGTGTCGACCAGGACGATATGATTTCATTCCTCGGCTTGCATGACGCTGGTGTGCAACTCGGGGGGGCAATCAGGAACGCCGATCCGTCGCGGCGGGCGGATACTTTGTCGCCACAAGGGGTACGCCTGAGATACATTAATTGCCCGCAAGCACCTTTTGTAAACTCGATCGAAGCTGCGCCCTGCGCAGGCAAGTAGCCCGGATCAGTTGAGGCGAACGCTAATGACTCTCGTAATTAATCCCGGAACGGTTTTACGAACGATTTCTGTCAGCTTAGTGCTTACAGGCATTGTATTACCGGGTTTTACCCATGCGGCAGTATATTCATCGCAGCAGCAAAATCATGCAGCACAGAATGGCCGTTCAGGCGGCAGTTATGACCTTGCCGGGGAAGCTGCAAATGCCGAAGAATGGCTCGCATCGGCTCCATCAGACAGCTACACCATTCAATTAGCAACAGTTAACGGTCTGGAGAATTGCCTGGCAACAAAGAAAAAGTATCAGGTTGATTCAATGTACTGTATTCAGTCCAGCACCATGCCAGACAGTTACTTTGCGGTACATGGTGTATTTCCCAGTCGCTCGGTTGCAGAGCAGAGCGCTGCCGATATGGGCTTGAGGATAATCTACGTAAACTATCTGGCCAGCGTGCAGGCAAGCCGTTGCGAAATGCCGAATATGAACCCGCGCTTCAGCGGGTTTTGCACTGAACTGACGGCGGAAGGTGATAAAGCGATGGCAATGCCGAACATCGCTATGCAACGAACTGTTACACCGGCTGCTGTTGTCCCGAAGCCGACCGCCGGTGCGCCGAAGCAAATTACCAGTCCACCCAAACAGGTTGCCGGTCCACCGAAACAGGTTGCCAGCGCGCCTGAACAGGTTACCAACATGCCGAAGCAGGCTGCCGGTACGCCGCCAGGGCCAAGTGCAGATGACTGGTTGCTGTCAGCCCCAGCGAACAGTTATACCATTCAATTAGCTACGATATATGGATATGAAAAGTGCCTGTCGGTGCAAGCGCAATACCCTATTGATTCAATGTATTGCATTCCATCAAGTTCCGTTGCTAATCGCTATTTCGCGGTAACCGGTGTTTACCCCAGCCGGTCACAGGCATCTCAAGCTGCCGATGACATTGGTGCTGATGACGCATACATCAATTATTTGCCGAGAGTTATCAAAACGCGATGTGAGATGTCCGATATGGATCCTCGCTACCGCAACATCTGTGACGGAACTGAAATTGCCCAGGTCGATTCCCCAGCTGCCGGCAGCAGAATGTCTGAAGCTGTAGACACGGCTTCGATTGCAAATAAACCCACACCAATGGCCGATGAAACCGGTCAACAATCCGGCGCACCAGCTGAAGATACCTGGCAGGCTAAAAAAACCGAGCCATCACCGCTTCATGACAGCGTCGAATGCACGGCTGAAGCAATAGCGGCAGCAAAGCAGCGCAGACGTCCTAATTACCCCGTGCTGGTATACGAACCAGACCCCTGCAACCAGAACCGCCTGGCACCACCCAAGGCCATGCTGCTGCCTGACCCGGCGCCGGTGCCGGATCGGTGGCGAATCGTAGATGCACTGGGCTATGAGGAAAACCTGTGGGATCCATACAGTAACAATAACCCACTCAAGGGTGACAAACCCGTATTCGGTAAAGAATGGTTTATAAACCTGTCCGCTATTTCTGATACGGTTTATGAGCCACGTCAATTTCCGTTGCCGGTAGGGGCTGCTACTACCACTGACGCCGGTCAACTCGACTTGCTCACCAACAGCGACCAGTATCTGCTTAATGAAAACCTGATCGTTGAAACCGTGCTCTACAAGGGCGACACGGTGTTCCGTCCACCCGATCACGAATTCCGTTTGATCACCGTGTTTAATGTGAACCATACCGTGGTCGATGAACGCGGGTTGCTAAAAGCTGACCCCGCTCGCGGTACCGAACGTACTGAAGGATTCATCGGCATTCAGGGTGCGTTCTGGGACTATCACATCCGCAACGTCTCGGATCGCTATGACTTCGACAGTTTCCGTATCGGCATTCAGCCGTTCAGCAGTGATTTCAGGGGCTTTCTGTTCCAGGACAACCAGTTTGGCGTGCGTTTCTTTGGTATCCGTGACAATAATATTTTCCAATACAACCTGGCCTGGTTCAGGCGTCTGGAAAAAGAATCGAATAGCGGCCTGAACGACATCACAGAGAGCCTGCGCGATGACGATATATTTTTCGCCAACCTGTACTGGCAGGACTTCCCCCGGCTCGGCTTCAACTCCCAGGCATCGCTGACCTACAACCGTAATCGTGAAGCCGATGATTTCTATTTTGATCACAATCAATTCATTGCGCGCCCGAGTTCGCTTGGCTTTGAGCGCGGCAGGGACTATGACATAGGCTATCTGGGGCTCAGCGGTGATGGCCACTTCGGCCGCAACAATCTTACTTACTCGGCATACTACGCATTCGGCGACCAGTCGAATGGCGTTTTTACTAACGACAAAACTGATGTCAGCGCCTACTTTCTGGCGGCCGAGCTGTCGCGTGACTATGACTGGATACGTGCAAAAGCATCTTTTTTGCATTCCAGTGGCGATGACGATCCGTTTGACAATAAAGAGCGTGGTTTTGACGCAATTTTCGAAAACCCGCAATTTGCCGGCGGTGATACTGCTTTCTTTATCCGCCAGAATGTTCCGCTGATAGGTGGTGGGCGGGTTGCTCTTAATGGCCGCAACTCGATAATTCCATCATTACGGTCATCTAAAGAACACGGTCAATCCAATTTTACTAACCCCGGTATCACTTTGATTGGTCTTGGTACCGATCTCGACCTGACACCGCAAACGAGGTTGTCGTTCAATTTTAACCAGATGTGGTTTGACGACACATCGGTGCTGGAACTGGCCCGCAATCAAACCAACATCTCTAAAAATATTGGCCAGGATCTGTCAGCAGCACTTATATGGCGTCCGCTGGCTACCCAGAATATAGTATTCCGACTGTCCGGTGCGGTACTCTTACCCGGAAGCGGATTCGAGGATTTATACGGTGACGGCACGCCGTTTTCGGTGTTGGGCAACCTTATTTTGACTTACTAACATACGGTCTATGACGCGACTAATGCGAATACCAATGCTAAATCGATCATCCAACAGCAAGTTGTTGCTGTTTTGCCTTCTGCTTGTTTGCTGTCTGCCCGCCGGCAGGTTGATGGCTGCCGGTGGAGAAACGCCGCGCGAAGTTGTGTATCCGGTATATCCGCCCGCCCCGGCCTCGCAAACCCAGGTCAGTGCTGACTCCAAATCAAGCGGCTGCCTGACTTGCCATACCGCTACCGATCAACACACCATGCACAGCAACCCCGGAGTGATTCTGGGTTGTACAGATTGCCACGGCGGTGATGCGACGATTACCGACCCGGATTACGATGGTCACGGCGCGACAATAGCGCACCAATCGGATGGTATGGCGCATGAAGGTGATCACGCAGTAGAAAAAACATCATACGATGACAATGAGCACAGTGATGAGCATGCGAACGACGATCATGGAGGCGGCTATAAAAGCTACCCCCCGCAATACCGTTCAGCTA
>JAHHOC010000200.1 GCA_018677115.1 Arenicella sp.
GACATAAAAAAGGCGCTCTGGCTTGTTAGCTGTCAGAGCGCCAAAACAAACTAAATACTGTAGGGGTAGGTTATTTAGTTTGGGTTGCTAATGAAAAACAACGCGTGCAAATGATCACTCGATGCACCTGCACATGCACTTTATAGCAAAGTATTCGTCATAGACATGTGTAAATTACTTCTGATTAATTGAAAATTAATCCTCTGGTAACCAAGGTTGCGATTCAACACAATGTCGTCTCAAATATAAACTGCTAATTTGAGCGCAGCATTATCGAGTGTAATCAATGCTGAGAATTGTATATTGCTTTTGTTGTTCGCCAATCTTCAAGCGTACCTCGTCATCAACCTTATGTTTCAAAAGCGCTTTTGCAAGAGGAGAATCGATACTGATCAACCCACGTTGTGTATCGGTTTCATCCGGCCCGACAATGCGGTACTGCAGCTCCAGGCCAGAGGTGTCGCGCAGCGTTACATTGGCACCGAAAAAAACCTGTTCACGATTGCCTACCTGATCGATGACCTTTAAATCCGGCATGCGTTTTTGCAGGTAGCGTATGCGGCGGTCAATGCCCGCCTGTTCTTTTTTGCGGTACAGATACTCGGCGTTTTCAGAGCGGTCCCCTTCCGCTGCAGCGGCGGCAAGGGCATCGTTGACCGTGCGTCGTTTGGCCCACAGCGCCTTGATTTCTTGCTCCAATGCCCGATAGCCTTCAGGTGTTATATAAGGCGATGAAGTGGGTTGTGGGGGGCGCCAACGGGTCATAATCTAGCCGGATAATAAATAGTCTTGTATCATCTGCCGGGTATCGGCATACTCGTCGGTCATGCACGCTAACGAACATCTAGGATAAGGATAATCTGTGATAGATCGAGCGCAGCAAATCTTAACACAAACCTTCGGTTTTCTGGATTTTCGTGGTCAGCAACAAGATATCGTGCAAGCGGTACTCGACGGCCAGGACGCGCTAGTGCTAATGCCAACTGCTGGTGGTAAATCACTCTGTTATCAGCTGCCGGGCATAGTGCGCGAGGGTATGGCGGTAGTGGTGTCACCATTAATTGCACTGATGCAGGACCAGGTATCGGCCTTACAGCAGTTGGGAGTAAAAGCGGCTTTCCTGAATTCATCTCTTTCTGCAGAACAAAGCAACCACTTGATGCGCGCAATATACGACGGTGATGTCGAGGTGCTGTACATAGCGCCGGAAAGGCTGCTGCAGGAGCATACACTGCAGCGGCTGATGAGAGTGCCGCTCTCCCTGATTGCCATAGACGAGGCTCACTGTGTATCTCAATGGGGGCATGATTTTCGTGAAGACTACCTGGGTTTGCACGTACTGCGTCAGGCGTTTCCGGGTGTTCCACGCATTGCCCTCACGGCGACGGCCGATCAGCGTACACGGCAAGAAATAGTCGATCGCCTGGCGCTGGATCAACCAAAGAAATTCATCAGCAGTTTTGATCGGCCGAATATTTGCTATCGCGTGCAACCCAAGCAAAATGCTAAATCCCAACTTCACGCCTTTTTGCAGCAGCACCATAATGAGGCCGGCATTATTTACTGTATGTCGCGCAACCGGGTTGATGCGATCGCCGCCTGGCTGCAGCAAATGGGGATAGATGCCCTGCCTTACCACGCGGGGCTAGGCGCTTCTCAGCGGGAACACAACCAGCGCCGGTTTGTGCACGAGGATAGTGTTGTGATGGTCGCCACGATAGCATTCGGCATGGGCATTGATAAGCCTGATGTGCGGTTTGTCGCTCATCTCGATCTGCCCAGAAGTATTGAGGCCTACTATCAGGAAACCGGCCGCGCAGGTAGGGATGGTCAACCCAGTGATGCATGGATGGTTTACGGGTTACAGGATGTAGTGCGCATTACCCAGATGGTGCAGAAATCAGGTTCGGGCGAGCAACATAAGCGCGTTGAACGTATGAAAATTGACAGTTTGCTAGCCTGGTGTGAAACCACTACCTGCCGGCGACGAGCCTTGTTGGGCTATTTCGGAGAGTCTGTGCAAGAGGCGTGCGGAAACTGTGATATTTGTCTCAATGCACCTGAAACCTGGGACGCAACTGAAGACGCGCAAAAATTGTTATCTAATATCTACCGAACCGGGCAACGCTTCGGGTCAGGCCACTTAATAGACGTCTTGCGTGGCAAAGATTCGGTAAAGGTAAGGCAGTTCGCACACCACAAGTTGAGTACCTACGGTATCGGAGTCGAGCGTAGTGACCAGCATTGGCGCTCCGTCATTCGCCAGCTTATCGTGCAGGGGTACCTGCGGGTAAACGATCAGCAATACGGGGCTATACAGTTAACCGACAAATCGCGCGGTCTGCTTAAGGGTGAATCCAGCTTGCTGCTGCGCAAGGATTTACTGCCAGGCAAACAACCTAAGGAAAAAACGCAACGTGCGCAGGTTGCCGAAACGGATCAGGAGTTATGGCTGGCACTAAAGCACTGTCGCAAGCAGATGGCGGATCGACAGGGTGTACCTCCGTTTCATATTTTTCATGACGCCACGCTGATAGAGATGATGCAATATCGTCCACGCGATGAGACGGAATTATTGACCATAAACGGGGTGGGGCAGGTCAAGTTAGAGCGGTACGGAGAGGAATTTTTAAATTTACTGCGTGCCTACTGATTCGAATCGCATTCCAGATTGGGAATCGCACAGGGTTTGAGGCTGTGTTTAATTTATACTTAGTTAATGAGTCGCCTGGATGAGATAGAAACAGAGCTACAGCAGGTTAAAAACCCGCCGGTTCATCTGTGGAATCCAAAAAATGAGGGTGAAATTGATATCTTGATTGATGCGCAGGGGTTCTGGTTCCACGAGGGCAAGGCGATCAACCGTTCCGCCCTGGTCAGGCTTTTTGCTTCGATTTTACGGTGTGAGGG
>JAHHOC010000349.1 GCA_018677115.1 Arenicella sp.
GACCTGCTGATCCGTTTCCATCGCATGCGCGGTGACCAGACGCTTTGGCAAGTAGGCACCGATCATGCCGGAATTGCCACGCAAATGGTGGTCGAGCGCCAACTTGCCGCACGCGGCATGGACCGACACGATCTGGGGCGTGACAAATTTATCGAACAGGTGTGGAACTGGCGAAGCGAATCCGGTGGCAACATTACCCGGCAGTTGCGCCGCATGGGTGCCTCAATCGACTGGGAGCGGGAACGTTTTACCATGGACGAGGGTCTATCGCGGGCGGTTCAGGATGTGTTTATCCAGCTTTACCAGGAAGGCTTAATCTACCGCGGCAAACGCCTGGTTAATTGGGACCCGGTTCTGCACACTGCTGTATCGGATCTGGAAGTCGAATCAGCTGAGGAGTCAGGTCACCTATGGCATTTGCGCTATCCGATCACCGGCTCAGGCGATTTTCTGGTAGTAGCCACAACCCGCCCGGAAACCATGTTGGGCGACAGTGCGGTAGCTGTCCATCCCGACGACAGCCGCTATACGCATCTGGTCGGCGGCACTATTGACCTGCCGCTTACCGATCGAAAAATTCCTATCATTGCCGATGACTATGTAGATCCCGAGTTTGGTTCGGGTTGTGTGAAAATCACTCCGGCACATGACTTTAACGATTACGAGGTGGGTAAACGGCACGATCTAGACATCATTAATGTGCTCGACATCAATGCGGCCATTGATTTGCCAGATTCGCCTTACCACGCGCAGGATCGCTACGCAGCTCGCAAGCAAATTGTCGCGGATCTTGATCAAACTGATTTGCTACACAAAGTCGAGAATCACAAGCTGATGGTGCCCCGTGGCGACCGCTCCGGTGCTGTCATTGAACCCTATTTAACCGATCAGTGGTACGTAAAAGTTGAACCTTTGGCAAAGCAGGCAATTAAGGTGGTTGAAGATGGCGACATCAGGTTTGTGCCTGAGAATTGGAGCAACACCTACTTTGAGTGGATGCGTAATCTACAGGACTGGTGCATCTCCCGACAAATATGGTGGGGGCATCGAATCCCGGCCTGGTACGACCAGGATGGCAATATTTACGTTGCCCATTCCGCTGCAGAAGCGCAGCAGCAGGCTGGTGAGGGTGCCGTACTGCGACAGGATGACGACGTATTAGACACCTGGTTTTCGTCCGCCCTATGGCCATTTTCGACCCTGGGCTGGCCGGAGCAAACACCTGAACTGGCTAAGTACTATCCAACCAATGTACTCGTCACCGGATTCGATATTATCTTTTTCTGGGTTGCGCGGATGATTATGTTCGGCCTAAAGTTTACCGGCCAGGTTCCTTTTCATGAAGTCTATATCCACGGCCTGGTGCGCGACCACGACGGACATAAGATGTCCAAGTCCAAGGGCAACGTGCTGGATCCTCTCGACCTGATTGATGGTATCGACCTTGAGGCGCTGGTTGCCAAACGCACGTCCGGCCTGATGCGCCCTAAGGATGCCCCAAAAATTGAAAAGGCCACACGTAAAGAATTTCCCGAGGGAATTGATGCCTACGGTACTGACGCACTACGTTTTACCTTTGCCAGCCAGGCAACCCTGGGCAGGGATATCCGCTTTGATCTGGCGCGCGTTGAGGGGTATCGGAACTTCTGCAACAAGATATGGAACGCCTCACGTTATGTGCTGATCAACACTGAGCAATATGACTGCGGACAGTCGGGCGGAGACTTAGAATTGAGTCTGGCGGACCGTTGGATCATCTCACGTCTGCAGCAAGTGGAAGCAGAGGTAGTTAAGCAACTCACGGCCTATCGCTTCGATCAAATGGCACAAACCCTGTACGGATTTATCTGGGACGAATACTGCAGCTGGTATGTGGAGCTTACCAAGATAGTGCTCAACGACAATGGCGCCAGCGAGCAGCAACAGCGTGGTACCCGTCGCACCCTGGTGCGGGTGCTGGAGAGCCTGTTGCGGCTGGTGCACCCGATCATGCCGTTTATCACCGAAGAATTATGGCAACAAATTAAGGACTTAGCAGGCGTTGAGGGCGACACCATCATGCATTGTCGATATCCGCAGAGCGATCCATCTAGAATTGATGAGGACGCGGTAGCCCAAATGGATTGGATACAAGCGGTTATAACCGGCGTGCGAAATATCCGGGGTGAGATGAATATCAGCCCAAGCAGGGAATTACCCGTACTACTGCATGGACTCAGCAAGGCAGAACGTAATTATCTGGCGGATCATCAAAACTATTTGCTGAAATTCGGTCGCTTTGAGTCGGTTGAAATTCTCGATCAACTGGAGCAAGCACCAGAATCGGCTACCGCATTAGTCGGCGAAACCTCCGTGCTGATCCCATTGGGTTCATTTATCGATGCCTCCGCAGAAATCGTACGCTTGCAGAAGGAACTGGCAAAGGCTGAACAGGAAGCGGCCAACGTTTCCGCAAGACTCAGTAACACAGCGTTTACAGACAAGGCACCTGCCATGGTAGTCGACAAAGCCAGGCAGCAATTGGCCGATGCCGAATCATCGTCAGCTTTATTACGTCAGCAAATTAAGCGGATGGAAACATTTCTTGATTCTTGATCAAGTTGCCCGCCGGTGCAGATACAAACCCAGCAGAGCACTTGCCAGGCCGGTAAGTTCAATAATGTAAATTCGATACAGAATCGCCCCTTCAGGCGAATGCTGCAGCAAGCCATAGGAACGCACAATCACCGCAGCCAGATAGGTTATCGCCAGCATCAGTAAGGCCGGCTTTGTTATCGACGGATCGAACAGGCCTAAAACAAAGAAGCAACCCATGGCAAACATCAAACCGCCATAAAATGTACGCATCTCGATCATTCCATCCGGCGAAGTTGCAGCGATAGACAGCAGCGCCATCATGTCTTCAGGCATGAGCATGAAAACCAGGCCAAAATACAGATGCATCGCCCCGTTCACCAGCAGTATCAGGTAAACCAATTTGATTGCGATGTTCATGGCTTTAGCTAGCCCTAGAAAAATAGCAAATAAATGAGCCCAATAAATAACCCGTATTTAAGGACTATATAAAAAGGTTTATTCCATTTTTTTATTTTTCGAGAAAGGGTGCGGAACTTATACAAAGTTTCAAACGATCTGTTCAGCGCTCCAACCTTTTCGGTTTCTTCATTGTTGGTAGCAGATATGCGGATGATATTGTCGCTTACCCAGTGATTGATCTTGTCCACCAGCTTAAAGCGCATGGGGCGGTGGACATCAGCAAACAGGATAATCCTCGGCTGATCGGATTTGTTGTAGGCCTCGTGAATATAAGTTTCATCGAACAACACATCTTTGCCATCCCGCCACGAGTGCCGGTGACCGTCTACGAGGATGTAACAGTCGTCGCTGTTGGGCGTCACCAGGCCAAGGTGATAACGCAATGAACCCGCATAGGGATCCCGATGCTGTTTAAGCTCCCCACCAGGCGGCAAAGACGCAAACATGGCGGCTTTAATCGACGGTGTTTTTTTGAGCACCTCAACTGTTTTGGGACATTGATCTACCGCGGAGGGCAGATAGTCCTCATACCACTTCAGGTAGAAGCGGGTCCAACCAGTTCTGAAGAAAGAATTAAAACCCACATCGTTCAGGCCATCGGCTGCCTTTATTTTTCCATCGGCAGATAACTGTAAGGCCTCGTCACGCATAACCTGCCAGTTGTCCCTCAGCGTTTTCAAATCCTCAAGTTCGTCAACATTGAGCAGAGGCTTGTTGGGTAATTTCGAGCTGAGATTCATCAGCAGATTATAGGGAGCGAGATAATTGGTGTGAGTCAGAAACTGACGCGCCCAGGGGAATCGCACCTGTCCGCGGTAATGCATATTCATTACCGCCACAACATATATTCCGAGGATTACAAAACCGATTGTCATATTAATTCCAGATTGCTAGAGCCCACGGGGGCATTGCCCTACGAAGATTACGCATGGCCCGCGTTGCTATCGCTGTTGCGGGAAATACCATACACATAGGCGATGGTGTACACGGCGCCGATTATATATCCTAAAATCACTGTGTTAAAGATTTCCGGTGTGCCCGCCATGGCATTCACCCACCATGAAGTACTGAATACGATAGCGCAGCTCACAATGATCGTGCACCATTTCACTAAATCCTCAATTTTGCTAATGCGAGATATCAAGCGGTACAGCGACTCGATTAATAGCACCATCACCGCGGTGAGCATCATGCTGTAAGTTCCCTGCACACAGGCCGCTTTCAGGGCGGCTGCACTGCCATGCATAAAATTTACGCCAAAAGCCCAGGCTCCATAGAACATTAGTGCGGCAACCGCACTCAATGTACTGCGGTGCAATGGTGATAGCAGGGAAAAACGATCAATCGGCATCTAACCGGTTCCAGGTGAGAACAGCCGGCATCATTTTTGTAACAAGGCTGGCCAGTTCTTGTCTGCATCAACAATATAGCTGTCTTTATCTGCCAGCCATTTCTGATTAATCGATGGACTGTAATTTAAATATAACTTCCCCTGATGAATCGTGAACAGCTCAGGTTGTATGGATGCGGTTTTATTTTGCGCAATGGCATAAGCGCAATAACCGCCATATTGAGGCGCGTACTTGTCCGGTTCACGCAAAAACAGATCCAGGTTTTGCCGGGATGAAAACAGCCATACGGCCTGCTGATATTCGGTTTTGTATCGCTCATCACCTTTTACCGCCCTGCCCTCGACAAAATACGCCACCGTGTCATAGCCCTTTATCGCCTTGTCTGAGAAAAACCCGGTGTAGGTCGGGTCGATGGCCCACGCCTTAGTCACACCCAGCAACATTAAAATGAACAGGCTCAAATGGTAGGTTCGTCTCATAACATTCTCCAGATAATTATTGCCATTACAGGCCGCTCATTCTGTCAGCCAATGAATTCTTGCAGCTTTTCCGCGACCATTGCCTGACAATGATCGGTACAGGCCTTGCGCGAATCGAAATCTTGCAGATAACAGACCGGATGAAAGTGAACTTTTATTTCAACATTCTTCAGCGGCAATAAAGCGGCCGCGTGTGAGCCGAACGGCATAGTGCCATACCAGGCGTAATAATCGCGAATAGCTTGATTCATACGCTGCCCACCCTGGCTAATATAAGCAATGGTTACCGGTTGAATACTTACCCGGGGATCATCTATAGCCGCCGATTCAAACAGACTTGATTTAAAAGCTTCTACATGTGTCCCTTCTGTGCTGGTTCCCTCAGCAAATAAAATCAGGCTTTTGCCGCAACGCAAATATTGCTGCATATGGTCCAGTTGATGCCTTGCGCGCCCGGTTTTGCGTTCAAAAAACAAAGTGTTTTGAAATTGCGCATAAGTACCCAGCACCGGCCAGTTGGCGACTTCTGATTTGGCGATAAAATAACCGCGAATCTTGCCCAGCGGAAAGATGTCGAGATAACTGATGTGATTGGAAACGAATAACACTGGTGCTTGGGTGCAAATGTTACCTGAGTAGGTAACGCTTAGGCCTAATATGAAACACATGCCGCGGTGGAAATAATGCGGCATCTCGGTATGCCCATTCCACCTGCAGGCACGACCCGCGAAAAATAACAGCGGCATGATGGTAATCCATATCAACAATGCTGGCACCCGCCATACGGCCAGAAGATAGTTTCGCCTGACTTGCATAGCGGGATCAGCAGTTGAATCGGCGTTAATCAACTGATTTATTCACCAGCACGTGGTTAGATTTAAACATTTGCTTAACATCGACATAGATGGCCACAAAGGTTGTGTTAAATACCGGATCGATAATCGCATGATCACTGATACGGGCACCGATCTTAAGATAGCCTCGTAATAACGTGGGCACCTGGCCGCGCTTCTTGCCCTTACCTGGCTTTTCCTCAAAATCCTTGATCGCGACGCTGTTAACCCCGGGTTTTGGTTTTGGCATCAACTCGGGTTCCGCGAGGTGTTTGTGATAAAGATAAGACAGTATTTCGGTGTGATCCCGGTAATCGGTGCCCTTAAAGCTGGCACAGCCGAATAGCAACTGGTAATTGTTCTGTGAAATAAATTGCATGGTGAATTTCCACATCAGCATTAATATCGCGCCGCCACGGCCCTTCGGCGACACACAGGCTCGACTCAGCTCCATAATTGATGAGTAACGCTCACGTAATCCGCTGAGGTCGAACGCGTGCTCAGTATAAAATTGCTGGCCTTCACCCAGGTTTGAATTGCTCACCAGGCGCACAGTACCGACTACTTCCATATCCCTCTGGGTATCGACCACTACCACATGATAGGCAATCTGATCCCATTCGTCCTCTTCGCGCTGGATATTCAGCATCTCGCGTGTGACGCGGCCACCGCTTTCCTTGAATAGAACTTCATAGCGCAGCTTTTGCGCCGCGCGAATCTCCTGCTCCGATTCCGCCATACGCACGTCATAGTGCCCTGCCGACATACTGCCGGTCAAAAGCCTGGTCATTTTTCTAAATACTTTAGGACTAAGTGCCATCAGCTGATCTCAAAAAGTGCCTAGCGGGTGTGATCGGTAGATCAAGACGATAAACAGCTGCAAACTGTCGATAAAATATAATCAAGCTCGACAAAGATTGCACAATCCGTCAGTTAACTATTACGATAGTTGAACTATTGCCTTATATCTTAATCGCCGCAACTATTTTTTCGGGCTCGGACAGCGGTATCCGCGGAGCGATCACTGCATCACTCAAGCGGGCTGTACAAGGCGGACCATCGGAGTAGCGAAACTGGACCATCGAACTGTCCACATCAATATAACTCAAGCTGACGGTACTGGCATCTTCGCGATGCATACAGACTGACTCCTGGGATTTTGCCGGCAGATGACTGGCATGGAATCGCAGATAGTCTTCGCTATGTGTTGAGCTCGCCAGCCCCAAATTATCAAACAATTGCTTGCGTACCTGCTTCACGTGTTTGGCGTCAACCGCTGAGGAGGATTTAGGTTTGCTTACGTTGTGTTCGACACGCGCCTCGTGTCCGTCCCATATACAAAGGCGATTTGATCCTGAATGGTCAATGATAAACATGCGAAAAGCCCGGTAGTCCTGCAGCTGGAGGCTCAGGAAATGCTCAGCGGCAGCATCAATATCACTGGTCATCTCGAATTGACGCACGATCTGGCCACGGCTGATCCAGTTCTTGTAGGTGGCAATTTGTTCAAATTCATAATGATTGAGCAGGCAGACTGTCACGCCATACTGGTTGACCGAAATCCACGATCCTCCTGCGTCAGCGTCGGTTGGAGAAATCACCTGTACATCTGCATCAGCTCGTACCCCCGGGATTGCTGCTCGACTTCGCGAGCCCCTTTCATCACGATTGAAAAATAACTCATAGCCATCCTGCTTTACGAACCACGTCATCGTGCACATATCATCAACTCCGTGTACTCACCCCTGATTGGCAAGCTTGGCGAGCGAACGGCGGTAAAGCCTGGTGGCAACTGCTACACCAAAATCAACTTCCGGCCGCAGGCCAAAAGCGCGCATCATCGCCGCAATCATCGCGAAATGATGAACAGCATGTGCTTGCAGGAATAGCAATTCGCGCTCAATGGATGTGGCCACCGATTCTCCCAGCTGCTGGTCCTCAATCCATAGTTCCCCCTGATAAGCAGCGAAATCTATCGCCTCGAACTGCTGACAAATTGCGCTGAATTCCTGCTGCGCACATTGCAGGCTGGTTTCCAATTCGCAATCACGTTCACGGCTGTCGTAGCATATCATCCTGCCTTGTAGCTGATTTATAAAACAGCGGTAATGCTCCAGAACATGCCGGAAGTGTGTTCCGATGGTTGACTCGAAGGCAGGCCGATATGCCAGATTATATTGGGCCGGTTTCAGTCCCCCGAGTAATTCGGAACCCTGTTTAAGTGCCGAGATATTAGCCTCAATCAAATTTTGAACATCTGTCATACGGGTCGCCGGGAATTACGTGAATCAAATATTAAGGTGAGATCCTGGCCATGCTGAATGTTTGCTACCGTGCATTGCATCATATATCTGCCAGCAGCATAGTTGCTATTCGGTCGCTGGCTTTATTAATCTTGCTGCGCTTGTAGACCTTGCCATATTTCGATTTCTTTCACAATACTGGTATCCGGCATCATTCCATAACCAACAACATCGCCGCAGCAAGCGCTGCTGTTTCTGTTCGCAAGATGTAGTCACCAAACCTTACAGGATCAGCTCCAGCCCTGTTAAACATAGCCACCTCATTGGGTGAGAAACCGCCTTCTGGTCCGATACAAGTGGTAATAAATGATCCACAATCTCGATATTGCTCTGCGCCTTTTCCATCGCGGTCTGCATACAAAAGTACAGACCCCTGATCTTCGCTGTGCATAATTAGTGATTCGAGACTACGGCCATTCCGGATTTGCGGTAACCACGGATTGTGTGATTGCTTGCAGGCCTCAACCG
>JAHHOC010000354.1 GCA_018677115.1 Arenicella sp.
TTACGATGCTGTATGTGTCCTCCTCGACAATACGGTACTCAATGCCAAGTTGTTGCAGGTAATCAGGTAAAACCTGGGCGGGGAACCCGGGTTGTTTCTGGTCGAGGTTCACCGCCACAATATCGAATTTTATCGGTGCACGACGCTGCAGGGCGATGACAATATCGAGCATTGCATAGCTGTCCTTGCCTCCAGAAAGGCACACCATCACGCGATCGCCCTCCTCAATCATATTGAAGTCGGTTATCGCGGTCGCGACCTGCCGTTGCAAGCGTTTGACCAACTTATGGTCAGCATATTGCTGTTTTCGTGTGTCTTGCATTGCCGTGCCCTTGAATTCGGAGTGCCTATTGTACGGAATCACCGCGCCGTCGCATACGCCAAAGTCTATAATTGGGCAGTTATGCCTGTGATCCGCTGCATTCAATGTCTTACGCTTGTAATATTCGTGAGCTGTAATAGCTCGAATTTGTTTACTATTCCCGGTTAAGCGAAGGTTATTAGAGATCCCTAAAGTGAAAAAACATATATTAATTGTCGATGACGAGGCTTCGATCCGCGGCATGTTGAGCATGGCTCTTGAGCAGGAAGGCTTTAAGGTTAGCGCTGTCGGTAATGCCCACCAGGCCGATGCCCTGCTGCACAAACAGGATTTCGATCTGCTGCTGCTGGATTGGATGATGCCCGGCGTTTCAGGCATCGATTTTGCCGCACGTCTGCGCAGGCAGGATCGAGTGTCAAAAATGGGCATCATCATGCTCACCGCCAAGGACGATGAAGATGACCTGGTCAGGGGTCTTGAAGTGGGTGCTGATGACTACGTCACCAAACCGTTTTCCACCCGTGAACTGGTTTCCAGAATTAGCGCAGTGTTGAGGCGCATTGGTGACAATCGAGTCGACGGGGTCACGGTATCAGCAGGCAAAATTACCGTAGATGTAGAGCAGTACCAGGTACACATCAATGGGAAGCCGGTCGATTTCAGCCCCACAGAATTCCGGCTGCTGCATTTTCTGATGAGCCATCCCGATCGCGTTTTTGACCGCGATCAATTGCTCAATAACGTGTGGGGTGAACAGGTTTATGTTGAAGACCGTACCGTTGATGTCCATATCCGGCGTCTTCGTAAAGTGCTGGAACCGTACGACTGTGATTCCTATATAACCACGGTCAGGGGCGTGGGTTACCGTTTTTCAGGTCCTGATAAAGAATGATTTGAGCTATGATATGAAGTCGATGGGACAGGATATCTGGAAAATAAGTGCCTTCTTGCTGGCCGCCTTAGTGGTTGGTCTCAGCATTGGTTACCCGCTGCAGGTTTTGCTGGTAACCAGCGTGTCATTACTAGGCTGGTACCTTTATCGACTCAACCTGTTACTCAGGTGGGTTCGCAATCCATCTAACGAACCGTTATCGGAACAGAGCGGGTTGTTGTATTTAGTTAATCGTGAAATCTATCGCCGCAATTCAGAGCACCACGGCCGAACAAGACAGTTGACCAGCCATCTACTGCAATTCCGCAAAGCTGTATCAGTAATACCCGATGCCATCGTGCTGATAAATCAGGCGGGCAAAATCGAATGGGCCAACAGTAAAGCGCATGTTCTGCTGGGTATTCAGTGGCCACGCGATGCTCAAGTGCGGTTTACTGACCTGATAAGGGATAGCAAGTGCAGCAAATTGCTCGACGGTGTCGACATCAAACCCAATGGCATCGAGATAACTTCACCCATAAACCGCGACCTGACATTGAGTGTTACTTGCACGCGCTATATGGGTGACGAAGTGCGCATGGTCATAGCTCGGGACATCAGTCATTTAATCAGGGTCAACAAATTACATAAAAATTTCGTTGCCAATGTGTCTCACGAGTTAAAGACACCGCTGACGGTGCTTAAGGGCTATCTTGAGATAATGAGCCATAATCCCGAGCTGCCAGAAAAATTCCGCCCCCCGGTTGAGCAAATGACGGCGCAGTCCAATCGCATGCAACTAATCGTCCAAGACTTGCTGTATCTGGCAAAACTGGAAGACTACTCCTATATGAGCGAACACGAACCAGTGGACATTACTCAATTGGTTAACTCCATAATTGAATCGATACAGCCAGTAGTTGAACGCAAACGACATAAGGTTCAGTTGGATATCGACTACCAATTGAAAGTACTCGGTAGCCAAAGTGAACTGCATAGTGCCTTCACCAACCTAATCAGCAACGCTGCCGCCTATACAGATGACGGTGGAGTAATCAATATCAGCTGGAAATTCTGTGACGGTGGTGCCGAGTTTATGGTTAAGGATAATGGCGTAGGTATCGAATCCGTCGAACTGCCTCTGCTTACACGTCGCTTTTACCGGATTGATGATGACCGCTCACGCGACAGTGGCGGTACCGGTCTCGGCCTGGCAATTGTCAAGCACGTATTGCAGCGACACGGTGCTGAACTGCGGATAGATAGCCTGATCGGCGTAGGCAGCGAATTCCGCTGCGTTTTCCCGCCACAAAAACTGGTCAGTGATGACGATCAGGTGGTGTCTGCTGAGACGGGCATCTAGAACAGACTCTACAATGCGCCAGTAACAGCCGCTGTCGTTGCGTTGCAGCAGAAAAACTCAAAGTTCAGCAAAAAACTTTTGCATCCTTAAGCGCTGCTTTTCATCGGGCATCCGACCACGCCCCGCATCAAGGTTGTCAGCTAGATGATGTACCTTTGATGTACCTGGAATGACACAGGTGACTGCCGGATGTGCGAGGATAAATTTGAGGAAAAACTGCCCCCAGCTATGGCAATCAAATTCTGCAGCCCACTCCGGCACGGTGTGATATTTAACCCCGGCGAATAGCTTGCCCTTCTCAAATGGCCTGTTAATGAGAGTCGCAATTCCCTTGCTCCGGGCCATGGGTAGAATCTCCTGGTCCGCCTCAGTGTTGAGCAAGGAATAATTAATCTGGATAAAGTCGATGTCCGGTTGCTGCATCAGCCGCTTCATTTCCGCGTAGCCGCCTGAATGATAGTGACTTAATCCGATATAGCGGATTTTTCCCTGCTGCTTCCATTCCCTGAGGATTGGCAAATGCACCTCTGCATCGATTAAATTATGTACCTGCATTAAGTCCATGTTGGCAGTTTTCATGCGTTGCAAGGATTGCTCCATTTGCTCGACCCCCACGCTGGCACCACGTGTCCATAC
>JAHHOC010000021.1 GCA_018677115.1 Arenicella sp.
CAGCGCGACATAGCCGAGTAATTGTGTCAGCAGGTCAATTCCCAGTTCGGCGACGGCTTTTCCGACCAGGCAGAAAACGGCGATAGGTGCGAAGTGCATTACCATACTCACCATGCGCATAATTACCGCATTGATTTGCTCAATAAGAGTCACAAGTTCTGTCGATTCCTTTACCACCGAAAGCAGGGCAATTCCAAAAAATATAGAGAAAAAGATTATTGCCAGCATATCGCCGTTGGCGAGGGCGGCAACCGGATTGGTGGGGACAATATCGATCAGGACGTCTGTGAAAGACGGTGCTTCCTTGCCGGCAAAGGCAACCTCAGTTGGAATATTCATGCCTTTGCCGATACCCGATCCCACCGCAAAAACAACCGCAGTAGTAATAGCGATAGCGGTGGTGACAAGGTAGAGAACCACTGCTTTGGTACCAATTCTGCCTAACAGGCGTATGTCGCCGATGCCGATTATTCCGGGTATCAATGAAAACAGTACCAGTGGAACGACCAGCATTTTGAGCGAATTGATAAATACTTTACCAACAACGTGGAACACACCGTTTATCAGGTTTTGATCTATCCATGCATAAGTGGATAGCCCCGAAATATTGAGCCCCAACCCAAATAGAATGCCGAGGCAAAGAGCGATTAAAACTTTGTTGGCTAAATTCATGTTTTATCTTCTTATATTGATTCGGATCATCTTAAACTAATAGGGATTGCTTCGCCATCGCCCTCTACCGCTGTCAGGTGTACATAAAACTATTGCCGTTTAGTTTGCGTACAAAAAAAGGCGATGCCCTGACGGGCATCGCCTTTCCTGTCCCCGAACCACTAACTATTTAAGAAATTTGCCAGCCAGGTTTGCCAAACCGCCTAGACCGCCCACTGAATCCAGCAGGTTGCCGCCACTGCTTGATTTATCAACAACCTGCGGAATCATGTCCTGCAGTCCACGTAAAAGGTCGTTCTGGTCTGCGCCGAGTTGCGATGCGGCTTGCTTGATTTTGTCCGAACCGAGTAATTGCTCAATTTGCGAGCGCGAAATATGTTCGTTGTCGCCATCGCCTAGCCACGAATCTGCGATATCCGCCAAGCCACCTTGTTTCAGGTGTCCTACCAGGCTGCCTAAATCTATGCCGCTTTGACCGGAACCGCCTAGCAGGCCACCGATGACTGATTCTAATTGGTTGCTATCGTTCGCTGCAGAGCCGCCTAACTTGGACGCCAACATTTGCGTCGCTAACTTCATAATATCCATTCGTTTTCCTCGTCAATTGGATGTTGAGATGATTGCCAATTGATGGCACCGGGCTCCTATTATGCGAGTTGCCGGGCAAATTACAATTAAAACAATGTAAAGCATTGTTTCATAATCGGTTTTTGAGGAACAGTATTGCGCCGAAAAGCGTTGAAACTGTTGCCTGTGTTTGATATTGTGCGCATCCTGAATTTAGACGCGTAGCTCAGTTGGTTAGAGCACCACCTTGACATGGTGGGGGTCGTTGGTTCAAATCCAATCGCGTCTACCACAGATAACGACGGCGCTGAAAATGTAATTGTTTAACGCTAATTTCAAAAACCGCCGTGAACTGGAAGTTTTTTGAATTTAACGCTGCTCCGCAGGCAAAATAACTTGGATTATTTGCTTGAGATAGTAAATTTTAGACATTAAAATTCGCGCCCTGTGCTTCGTGACGGGTTGATTGCAGCAGAATTCTGTTGTTAACCGCAAGCACGATTTATTAACTGAACCGAGGTATCGCCATAGTAACTAAGAAAAAACAGCGCGTTAATGAAGATATTACTGCGCCGAGCATTAGGCTAATCGACCAGGACGGCGAACAAGCCGGCATTGTAGATCTGGATGCGGCGTTCGAAGCTGCAGAACAAGCAGGCTTGGATTTGGTGGAAATCTCACCCAACGCTGATCCGCCGGTTTGTCGGGTTATGGACTATGGTAAATTTTTGTACGAAGACAGCAAGCGTAAGGCTGCTGCACGAAAAAATCAGAAACAGATACAGGTAAAAGAAATTAAGTTTCGTCCAGGAACCGATGTGGGCGATTACGAAATCAAGGTACGGAAACTTACTGAGTTTTTGCACAATGGTGATAAGACCAAGGTGACTATCCGTTTCCGTGGCCGCGAGATGGCTCATAAAGAGCTCGGTTTAGAGTTGTTGGAACGGATACAGAAAGACTTGGAGGAATACGGCTCGGTAGAGCAATTTCCTAAGCTGGAAGGTCGCCAGATGGTGATGGTTCTGGCGCCGATGAAGCATAAATAGCTTTGTCAGACAATGGGCCGTGTGAGTCAACTTTTAAACTCAGCTCGGCCATCAACGCAACGGCAACCGACACCCAGTGTCTGAGGTAATTATGCCTAAAATTAAAAGTAACAGCGGCGCTGCCAAGCGCTTTAAAAAAACCGGTAGTGGCAAGTTCAAGCGTTCTCAATCGCATCTGAACCATATTCTCACAAAGAAATCGACTAAGCGTAAGCGCCATTTGCGTCATGGGGTTACCGCCGAACCATGCGATGCCAAATTAATCGGCCGCATGCTTCCCTACGCTTAACTAAAGAGTGAGAGGATAAGATCATGCCAAGAGTAAAACGAGGCGTCACCGCCAGAGCCAAACACAAAAAGGTCATCAGCCAGGCCAAGGGATATCGCGGACGCAGCAAAAATGTGTTTCGTGTCGCCACCCAGGCAGTTACCCGGGCCGGGCAGTATGAATACCGTGATCGCAGACAGCGCAAGCGCCAATTCCGTCGCCTGTGGATCACCCGCATAAGTGCTGCGGCTAAAAATAACGGTCTCAACTACAGCCGTTTCATCAACGGCCTGGCAAAAGCTGATATCGAACTTGACCGTAAGGTGTTGGCAGATATTGCAGTGCACGACCCGGCCGCTTTTGCCCAGCTGGCAGAGAAAGCTAAAAGCGCCTTAGCTGCTTGATTAGCCGGCACTGAATAATCTGCAAGAGGAAGGCCGAGGCCTTCCTCTTTTGCTTTATACTTCAAGCAAGATAAGAATATAACTTAAAGAAGAACCTCCCTTTTATCATGGCAGATTCCCTGCACTCAAACCTGCAAAAAATACTGCAGCAAGCGAAGAGCGCTGTGGCCTCAGCAGATACCCCGGCAACGCTGGAAAATTTGCGCGTACAGTACCTGGGAAAGAAGGGCGAATTGACCGCTCAATTAAAGCAGATAGGCAGCCTGCCGGCTGCTGAGCGGCCGAAATTCGGTGAGTTGGTAAATCAGCTTAAAGTGGAAGTGGCTGAGTTATTGGCGCACAAAAAGGCGGCCCTTGATCATGCCGAACTGGCAGCCAGTATCGCAGCCGAGAAAATCGATGTATCCCTTCCCGGTCGCGGCATGGGCATCGGTGGTATGCATCCGGTCACGCGCACCATGCAACGCATGCAAGATATATTCACAGCCATGGGCTTCGGCATTGCTACTGGGCCGGAAATTGAGGACGATTTTCATAATTTCGAGGCACTCAACATACCCGCAGAGCATCCGGCGCGTGCCATGCACGATACTTTCTACATTGACGAGGAGTCGACAACACCGCATTTATTGCGTACCCATACCTCGCCAGTGCAGATACGCTATATGCTGGCGCAGCAGCCACCGATTAACATAATCGTGCCCGGTCGTGTGTATCGTTGTGATTCCGACGTCACCCATACGCCGATGTTTCATCAGGTCGAGGGCCTGATGGTCGATGAGGACATTTCATTTGCTGACCTCAAGGGCGTTTTAACAAGTTTCTTGCAGCAGTATTTTGAAGCCGACTTGAAGATTCGTTTGCGACCCTCTTATTTTCCTTTTACTGAACCTTCCGCTGAAGTTGATATCAGTTGCGTATTCTGTGAGTCGGGGTGCCGGATTTGTAAGCAAACCGGCTGGATAGAAGTGTTGGGCAGCGGCATGGTACACCCGGAAGTGTTCCGCCACGTGGGTGTGGATTCTGAAAAATACACTGGTTTTGCCTTTGGCCTGGGGGTCGAAAGGCTCACCATGCTGCGCTATGGCGTAACTGATTTACGGGCGTTTTTTGATAATGATCTGGCTTTTCTGGAGCAATTCAAATGATCATTAGTGAGCAGTGGTTGCGCGATTGGGTGGATGTCGATCTCGATGCACAGGGTATTGCCGATTGCCTGACCCATGCCGGGCTGGAAGTCGAAGGTGTTGCTCCGGTGGTTGGCCAGATAGACAACCTGGTGGTGGGCGAAGTGCTTGATGTTATCAAGCACCCGGATGCTGACCGTCTGAGCATTGCAACCGTAGATGCCGGAGCCGAGCGACTGACAATCGTTTGTGGCGCACCCAATGTACGCCAGGGTCTGCTGGTGGCGGTTGCCAAAGCGGGCGCTGCCTTGCCTAATGGTATGAAAATTAAAAATGCTGAAGTACGGGGAGCCGCATCGCAAGGCATGCTTTGTTCTGCTGCCGAGCTGGGATTGGAAGAGCAATCAGATGGGTTGCTTGAACTGGATGCTGGTGCCGAGCCTGGTCAGCGCGTTGATGACACTTTGCATCTCGACGACAAACTGATCGATATCGATTTAACCCCTAATCGTGGAGATTGCCTCAGTGTGCAGGGCGTTGCCCGCGAACTAAAGGTGCTGGCCGATGCAAGCTACCATCCGTTACAAATTGATATTGCCGAGCCCACTATCGAGACGCCAATTGAAATTAAATTGCACGATGATCTAGCTTGTCCCCGTTACCTGGGCCGGGTTATCCGCGAGATCAATCCGCAGGCAGTGACTCCGCTATGGATGCGGGAACGCTTACGCCGCAGCGGCGTGAGGCCGATCAGTCCGGTAGTGGATATAACCAATTACGTAATGTTGGAGCTGGGCCAGCCCATGCATGCTTTTGATCTGGCGAAGTTGCACGACAGAATTGAAGTCCGCCAGTCAACAGCGGGTGAAACCATCACCTTGCTCGATGAGTCCACAGTTACGCTGGACGGCGACACCCTGGTGATTGCTGATGCAGCGGGCCCAATCGCCATTGCCGGCGTGATGGGAGGAATTCACAGTGCGATAGATGATTCGACCACTGACATCGTTCTCGAAGCCGCTCATTTCACACGCAAATCTGCAGCCGGTAAAGCACGGCGATACGGTTTGCACACTGAGTCATCTTTCCGCTTCGAGCGCGGAGTCGATCCGCAATTGCCGCCACTGGCCATACAAAGGGCTACCCAATTGGTACTGGCGATTTGTGGTGGAGAGGCTGGACCGGTGTGCGAGCAGAAAAACGACGCGGGGTTACAAAATAAGGCTGCGGTGGATGTACGACTGGCGCGACTCAGCAAATTACTGGGCATGCAATTGCAGCACCGGGAGGTTGACGAGATCCTTAACCGTGTTGCCGGAGAGGTCGTGGCAACCCGCGATAGTTGGTGTGTTACACCCCCAAGCTACCGTTTCGATATCGAATACGAAGCAGACCTGGTTGAGGAAGTGGCGCGTGTCAAAGGTTATGACGAGATTCCCACCGCGATGCCCCGCATTGTACCACGGGCTCATGCTGTCTCGGAGGCCCGTGTTAGCCTGCATCAACTTCGCCAGTCAATGGTAGCACGTGATTATCATGAGATCGTGACCTACAGTTTCATCGATCCGCAGGCACAAAAAACCTTGAGTGAGGAAGCCCCGCTTGAGTTAAGCAACCCGCTTGCTGAAAACATGTCTGTAATGCGCACCAGTCTGCTGCCGGGGATGCTTGCTGCGCTTGAATTCAACGCTAATCGTCAACGCGAGCGCATCCGTCTGTTTGAAATCGGCGCCACCTATCACAGTGAATCCGGCAATATTGTCGAAAAACAGAAATTGGGCGTCATAGCAACCGGTCCCCGTGCCCCGTTGCAGTGGGGCCTGACGAACGACATAAATGTCGATTTCTACGATTTAAAGAGTGATTTGAGCTCAGTTCTCGCCTTGACGGGTAGTAAAGAACCCTTTATATTTAAGGAGTTCGAGCACATTGCTATGCAACCAGGTCAAGTTTCACAGATTTGTCGTACTGGACCAGATGGTACACAGGTTGAACTTGGTTGGCTGGGACGACTGCATCCTTCACAGCAGAAAAAGATGGGCTTGCAGGTGCCGATATACGCCTTTGAATTAGATGTCGAAAAGGCGCTTGTAGCGGAACTGCCCGTTTTTTCCGAAGTTTCACGTTTTCCGAGCGTGAAGCGCGATTTATCAGTAGTGGTTGGCGATGCAGTAGCCGCAGGCGATATGATCGATGCGATTCAGGTTGAGTTGGGAGCGGTATTGAGCAAAGTTGTAGTTTTTGACGTATATCGAGGCGAAGGTGTCGAAGACCATAATAAAAGTGTTTCGCTAAGTTTGGTTATGAGACACGCGGACAAAACCATGACCGATACCGAATCCGAAAAGATGGTTGGCGCTGCCTTAGCAGTACTGGCGAAAGAGTTTGGTGCGGTTTTGAGATCGTGACCGATTGAACGGTTGGGGTCACAAAACAATTCGGAGCGGCATCAGCCGTCGGCGCTAAGTCAGATGTTGTTTTGATAGATTGTTATCAATGAACTGAGGTTAAAACTTATGGCAATTACAAAAGCTGAATTGGCAGTTTCATTGCATGAGGAGTTAGGGCTAAACAAGCGAGAATCAAAAGAGTTTGTAGAGCAGTTTTTTGAGACAATTAAGGTTGCTCTGGAAGAGGGCAATTCTGTAAAACTGTCTGGGTTTGGCAATTTTGGCTTGCGCGATAAGCCATCCCGTCCGGGCAGAAATCCCAAAACCGGGGAAGAAATCCCAATTTCCGCGCGCCGCGTGGTTACCTTCAAAGCCAGCCAGAAACTAAAAGAAGCCATCGAACGAAACTCCTTCGCGCTGAAAGAGCTGTTTAAATAGTTTGCGTAATTGAGGCGCACGGCAGAGTGAATTAATTTGGCGCGCTTCGCGTAATCACCTTCAAGATTGTTAATATATTTTGGCCAAAATCGATATCAAAATGCAATTGCCTCTATACGAATCGGCGATCGAACTGGTAAACTGCGCCAATAATAAAAATAACTGGAAATCAAAATGCTAGACCAAGGGGATAACGCCACTCTGCCGCCGATACCGAGCAAACGGTATTTCACGATTGGCGAAGTGAGTGAGTTATGCATGGTAAAACCGCATGTGCTGCGGTATTGGGAACAGGAATTTTCTCAACTTAATCCGGTAAAAAGACGTGGTAACCGACGCTATTATCAGCGCCATGAGGTACAGCTAATCCGCCGTATCCGAAGTCTGCTCTACATAGAAGGATTCACCATCAGCGGTGCAAAAAATCAAATCGAAATGGAAGCAGGGGGTCAGTCTACACCCACCACGAAAGTAAAACGGCAAATGGTTGCCGAGTTGATTGAAGAGATCGACGAAGTAGTCGCGATACTTTCAGAATAAAGCCTGCATAGCAGCTGAGTTCCATTTCCCAGAGGCACTAGTTCCTCTCACCAGGTCAAATCTCTTTCAAAATCGATGAAACGGTTGTCATCGTCGCTAATTAGTTAATGTTTCCGTTTCGGTTCGGGGTGTATTACTGCGTAACGCGCGCAGCGCATGCTGCGTTCCACTGGTAGCGCACCGCCTATCCTTGCAAAGTAAGGGGAGCGGTGGTCGGAGGTTCACAAAATCGCCGGGAGCGATTTTGAACAGCGCTTACGTTGGCCCGCAGGGTGAGTAACTGGATTTACGAATACAAAATCGCCGGGAGCGATTTTGAACAGCGCTTGCGCTGGCCCGAAGGGCGGAGGACAGGAAGTCCGGAGTAAATCCTCTCACCCCACTTAAATTCCTTTCAAAACCGATGAAATGGTTGTCATCGTCGCTAATTAGTATATATTTCCGTTTCGGTTCGGGGTGTAGCGCAGCCTGGTAGCGCACCGCTCTGGGGGAGCGGTGGTCGGAGGTTCGAATCCTCTCACCCCGACCAAAATTTAATTAGTATTCATGCCTGAAATTCCAATGCCTTGCTTAATCTTGGCTCTCAGGGGTGAGTGCGTTCGAACCGTGAGAGGTTCACAAAATCGCCGGGAGCGATTTTGCACGTCCGTAGGACGCCCAAAGGGTGAGCCGCAGGATGCGGAGAATTATATCCTCTCACCCCGACCAAAAAAACACACGGCGTCGCCGGATCGATGTCGATTAAAACATCCGCAAGTGATATGCGCCTACAGTTAGGCACCTGCGATGATCACAACACACAGGACGCTGTTCGCGGAGCAATGAATCATGACCCTGTGCCAGAGCTCGCGTATAATTGCGATATGCATCAATCCCCAACAGACAAGCTCGATCAAACAGGCATCGGAATGACCTCCGAACGCACTCGGCGACGTCTTATTGATGAGTTGAGGCGTATGGGTATTCACAATGAAGCAGTACTCAAGGTTATGCTGAATTTGCCGCGTCATCTATTTGTCGATGAAGCTCTGGCCAGTCGCGCCTATGAGAATACTGCGCTGCCGATAGGCCAGGGACAGACCATTTCCCAACCGTATATCGTTGCGCTAATGACCCAGGCGCTTTTCAACAAACCGCGTGCCAAGGTGCTTGAGATAGGCACCGGTTGTGGTTACCAGACGGCCATACTGGCTCAGTTATGCGAAAAAGTGGTGAGCCTTGAGAGAATCGTCAAACTGCATCGCCAGGCGCGGGACCGCTTATACGATCTGGGGG
>JAHHOC010000371.1 GCA_018677115.1 Arenicella sp.
CCGCCGCGCCTATACGTTGTTTTTTACCTTTCCCAAAGAACGCGAGTGGGGCTTTCACTGCCCCAAAGGGTGGGTGCACTGGCGCGAGTTCACGGATGACAGCGGTCAGGGTATCGGTACTGGCTGCGGCGACTAACCACTAACCAAGAGCAATTCAATTATGTCCACTCCCTACCCTCATTTGCTTGAGCCACTTGATCTGGGTTACACCAAATTACGCAACCGCTCGCTGATGGGTTCCATGCATACCGGCATGGAAGACCGCGCCAGTGATTTTCCAAAGCTGGCTGCTTATTTCAAAGAACGCGCCGAAGGCGGTGCAGGATTAATCGTTACCGGTGGTTTTGCACCCAGTGTGGAAGGCTGGCTATCGCCGTTTGGCAGCAAATTAAGCATGTCATGGGAGGTGGGTCGTCATCACCAGGTCACCCATGCGGTGCATCAGGCCGACGGCAAGATATGTTTGCAGATATTACACGCTGGTCGCTATGGCTACAGCCCACTGTGTGTATCAGCGTCGGCATTGAAATCGCCGATTTCCAAATTCAAACCGCGTGCGCTCAGCACCCGTGGGGTCTACCGAACTATCGAAGACTACGCCCGCAGCGCCAAGTTAGCACAACGGGCTGGTTACGACGGCGTCGAGATCATGGGTTCGGAAGGCTATTTTATCAACCAGTTCCTGGTCTCCCGCACCAACCAGCGCGATGATGAATGGGGTGGTGAATTTGTTAACCGGATGCGCCTGCCAGTTGAGATAGTTAAAGCGGTAAGGCAGGCAGTTGGTGAGGAATTCATTATTATCTTCCGTTTGTCGATGATTGACCTGGTTGAGGAGGGCAGCAGTTGGGAAGAAGTGGTCACTCTGGGCAAGGCCCTTGAGGAAGCTGGCACAACCCTGTTGAATACTGGCATCGGCTGGCACGAAGCGCGCGTGCCGACCATTGCCACCAGCGTGCCGCGCGCTGCATTCGCCTGGGTCACAGCAAGGATGAAACAGCATGTTGCCCTGCCACTGGTGGCCACCAACCGGATAAATGACCCTCAAGTAGCCGATGACCTTATCCGCAGTGGAGATGCCGATATGGTGTCGATGGCACGGCCGTTCCTGGCCGACGCTGAGTTTATCAACAAGGCAGCGGCCGGGCATCCTGAACAAATTAACACCTGCATTGCTTGCAACCAGGCCTGCCTTGACCATACATTTGCGATGCAACGTTCGACCTGCCTGGTCAACCCTCGCGCCTGCTATGAAACGGAGTTAAATTTTTCTGCTGCCGAGAGCAAGAAGAAAATTGCCGTAGTGGGTGCCGGCCCGGCGGGCTTATCGGCAGCGACGGTTCTGGCGGAACGCGGCCATGACGTTGACCTGTATGAAAAAGCCGGCGAAATAGGTGGTCAATTCAATATTGCCAAACAGATTCCCGGCAAAGAGGAATTCGACGAGACAATTCGATACTTTAATAACAAAATTGAGTTGACCGGAGTAAAACTTAAGCTGAATCATGCCGTCGGCGCGGCTGATCTGATTGCCGCCAACTACGACGAAGTGATCCTGGCATCCGGAATCCGCCCCCGGACATTGCAGATTGAAGGCGCTGATCACCCCATGGTGTTGTCGTATATCGATGTGGTAGTAGACAAAAAGCCTGTAGGTGAAAAAGTAGCGATTATCGGTGCTGGTGGTATCGGTTTTGACGTGGCGGAATTCCTGGTGCATCAGGGTCAGTCACCGAGCTTGGATATTGACGCTTTCAATAAGGAATGGGGGGTTGATTCAGAATACCTCACGCGAGGTGGCTACCA
The DNA here is from genome assembly GCA_018677115.1 of Arenicella sp. Taxonomy (GTDB): domain Bacteria; phylum Pseudomonadota; class Gammaproteobacteria; order Arenicellales; family Arenicellaceae; genus Arenicella. The sequence continues at coordinate 1,807 of JAHHOC010000371.1, forward strand.
ACGCCCGCAACCGCATCCGCCAGCCCGCCAGATTACCATGTTGCAGCGCAAGAAAAGCAAGCTCGGCAAAGGTCTCGGTAAAACTACCGGCTGGATTCACCGGGCAGCATTGGCTATGAAACAGGTCAATATGATTGGCGGGGTCAGCTATGAGCGCATTGATGACCGCGGTCTGCATATCCTGGTTGGCGGCAATTCATCACAATTGATTGAGTGCGACACTATAGTGGTCTGCGCCGGACAGATTTCACGCCGCGACCTGCTGCAAGAGTTACAAACCGCGGAAATCCCCACCCATTTGATCGGCGGTTCAAAGCTGGCCGGGGAACTGGACGCCAAGCGTGCCATCCGCGAAGGCTTTGAGGTTGCTGCGGCAATATAAGCCTACTGAGCGGGGATGAAAAAAAGCCCCGCCATCAACAACAATGGCGGGGCTTTTAACAGCTCTGTTGATGGCCGTGCTTACATCATGCCGCCCATACCGCCCATGCCGCCCATATCAGGCATTGCCGGAGCAGCAGCCGCATCTTGCGGTGCGTCGGTGACCATGGCTTCGGTTGTAATGATTAAACTGGCGATCGAGGCCGCATGCTGCAATGCAGTACGTGTTACCTTGGTCGGGTCCAGGATACCCATTTCAATCATGTCACCGTACTCGCCGGTGCCCGCGTTATAACCGAAAGTGCCTTCATTTTTACGCACTTCGTTCAATACCACTGAAGCATCATCACCGCCGTTATCAACGATTTGACGGAGCGGCGATTCGATCGCTTTGAGAATGGCTTTAACACCAGCATGCTGGTCGGCATTGTCACCTTTGACCTTACTGACCGCATCAAGAACCCGGATAAACGCTACGCCACCGCCAGCTACCACGCCTTCCTCAACGGCTGCACGCGTCGCATGCAAGGCG
>JAHHOC010000383.1 GCA_018677115.1 Arenicella sp.
ACTCAGGGCTGCTGCTTGCCTTAGTGGTTGGGTTCGTGGTGGCACTCACCATGCGGGCAAGTTTTCAGGTAGACATCATGCGTGATCGTAATGCCTTGTATAGCTGGTCAGAAATGAATGAAATAGAAAACATCTATCAGCTCAAAATAATGAATAAGAGCCAGCGTTCACAGCAGTATCTTGTGTCAATAGCAGGCCTGCAGGGGGCAAAGGTCAGGTGGGCTTCCAACCAGGGTGAAGCCCGCTCGCCAGGGGTGGCGGCCGGAGAAATCGGCGACTTCACCGCTATTGTGACATTGCCGGCAGATGCTGAATACTCACGCTCCCAGAGAATTGAATTGATTTTTTCTGAAACTGAAGGTGAGGCATTGGAGACGGTTCGCGAAGAGACCCGTTTCTGGGGCCCGGCCAGGAATAGCGAGTAGATTAAATGAATAAAGACCCGCTTCAGCAAGCTGACAACCAGCCTGAGATATTGCCGTGGTTTCGATATGGGATGGTATGGATGGTCATTTTATTGCCACTCCTTGTGGTCGTTGCCTCTCTGATTACGGTGGTTATTGCACATAATCATGCACCGGTAATCATAGAGAAATCTGCGGTTAATGCGGTTAACAACAAAAATGAACCCTATCGGGAAACTGCGCAACCATGAACCATATTGCGCAGCCAACCTCATCATGCTGCAACAGCAAGAAACTTGAGAAGCAAGACTCTGCCCGTTGCTTCCATTGTCAGGCGCCCATCATTGGTTTTGTAGATATCAGCGCGTCAATCGATGGGATGAAGCACAAATTTTGCTCGCGGCAGTGCAGGGAGGCGGCTGAATTTATACAACAAAACGATTACGGTGAGTTTTACAGCCGTCGAGCCAGGTCGGTTGATGGATTGCAGGCTGGATTACCAGCGGATAGTGGAAGTGGCGCAGAGAGCTGGCAAATGCTCGATGATGAAGCCCTGGCCAAGCCTTATGTCCGCTACGTAGACAGCAACACACGTGAACTTACCCTCGATTTGCCTGGATTATATTGCGCCAGTTGCAGCTGGTTGATCGATAAAGCAATGCAGGACATTTCGCCAAGTATAGATACCCATATTGATGCATCTGCAAAGCGGGCCTGGCTGCAGATTTCTGACCCACAGGTGCCGCTATCTGAATTAGTCAGCACAATTGCTCGTCTGGGTTATCGACCCTACCCGATAGCATTGGAGGAATCTGTAGCGGATGTGACATCAACGGCTATTGCCGAACGCCGCAAGGCATTGAAAAGGATTGCAGTGGCCGGGTTCGGCATGATGCAGGTGATGACCTATGCGGTTGCACTGTATTTCGGGGACTATCAGGGAATGGATCAGTCTTTCCGTGAATATCTCAATTTAATCAGTATGTTAGTTGCGACTCTTGTAGTATTTTATTCTGGCAGGATGTTCTTCGACAATGCCTGGAATGACATCAAACACGGGCGACTCGGAATGGATGTGCCGATCGCACTGGCCATTGGCGGTGCTTATTTTCCGAGCGTTTACCAAACTCTGTTTCGAAGTGAAGGGCATATATATTTTGACTCTGCGGTGATGTTTATATTTTTCCTGTCCCTCGGTCGTTTTGTCGAGGCGAGTGCCCGCCATCGACTGAGCAGCGCACCAGCCGCATTGTCCCGCTTATTGCCTTCGTTTATCACAGTCAAGCGTCAATCCGGCGATCAATGGATTGAAACTGATATCAAGCCACAGCAGGTGTTGCCTGGTGACAAACTTCTTTTAGATGAACAGCAGGTTGTCCCGTTCGATGGCAGGGTGCTGAATGGCAAGGCGTTAATGGATGAATCAATTGTCACCGGTGAGTCGCAACCGATTTCCTGCGCCCAGGGCAGTTGTGTCATTGCCGGCAGCCGTTTATTGCAGGGTAATGTAGAGCTGGTAGCTGAAAAGCACTGGCTGGAATCATCAATTTGCCGAATTGAGCAGTTGCTGCGCTCGGCACAGATTGCAAATAAGCAACAGCAGGGTACGTTACAGCAGGTTGCCCGTAATTTTGTCGCCTTTGTGCTACTAATCACCACTATTACTGCCGTGATCTGGTGGACGGTTGCGCCTGAGCGGGTATTCCAGATTGTGCTTGCCATGCTGGTGGCATCCTGTCCTTGCGCGTTTTCGCTTGCCGCCCCTGTGGGAGCGACTGCAGCAGGCCATGCCTTGCGTACCAAGGGTCTGCTGTTGAGTAATTTCGCGGTATTAAGCGTGCTGCCAAAGGTGACCTCATGGTGTTTCGACAAGACCGGCACCTTAACCCAGGGCAAGCCTTGCATATGTGCCGTGGTACCGCACGGCGAATCGACTATTGAGACGAGCCTGGAAATTGCCGGCGCGCTTGAAGTGCAAAGCCAGCATGTGCTTGCCAACGCGTTTAGTGCGATCGGCTCCCAGCTGCATGCAGACGAGCTGCAGCAGTATGCCGGCAGGGGTGTCAGTGGTGAGATAGCTGGAGAGCATTACTTCCTGGGTAACCCTGCTTGGGTACTGCAACAAGCCGGTGATTGGAAAGAGTCAGCCCGGGCTGCGTTAATGGAGCTTGTCGAATCAAATCAGTGCACCGTAGTCGCACTTGGCAGCAATACTGAATACATCGCCAGCTTCATTATCGAGGACCAGATTCGACCGCACGCGGCGCAGGCTATTGAAGAATTACGCGCTCATGGTCACAGGGTGCTGATACTGAGTGGGGATAGACAGGTGTCTGCTGAGAATGCCTTGCGCGATTGCGATATTGATTTGCTGCGCGGTGATCTATTGCCCGAGCAGAAGATGGAATTTGTGCGCGATCTGCAGAACAATGGAGAGGTGGTGGCAATGGTCGGTGATGGAATCAATGATGCACCCGTTATAGCCCGGGCTGATGTCAGTATCGCGATGTCAAGCGGCAGCGAGTTGAGCCAGAGTCAGGCAGACGTGATTGTGTTGAACGGGCGCCTGGACAGTCTTGCCGCGTTGCATACATGCGCTCGGCGGACGCAAGTGATTACCCGGCAGAATTTGCTTTGGGCTCTGCTGTACAACGCTGTCGCCCTGCCTATGGCGGCGGCGGGTCTGCTAACGCCGTGGATCGCCGCTCTGGGAATGTCACTGAGTTCCCTGCTGGTGGTGTTGAACGCATTGCGAATCGCCAGGCACAGGCATTAGCTGTTTTATGGAAATCATTTATTTGCTCATTCCTCTCAGCCTGATCCTTGTCGCTGCCGCTTTGTGGGCATTCTTCTGGGCTGTTAAAAGCGGGCAATTCGACGACCTGGATTCTCCCGCGCTTGATATTCTGGACGATGATTCACCAGCCTCTGAAAACGATGACGCACACACCGGAAAAGGGAGCTCAAAAAAATTACCTTCGAATTGAACCATGGTTGACTGAGGTCAATGGTCATCCGGCTACTGGTGTATAAGCTATCGATGAAATTTGTCGAGCGCTCAAACTGCAATTATTTCTATATACCTGGAGGTAAATATGAACCGGGAATTTTCTGATGAGGCCGTCGTCAAACCCGATGTAGAGGCATTTTACGATGAGCAAACTAATACTTTTTCGTATGTTGTCAGGGATCCCGATTCCTCAGCCTGTGCAATCATTGATTCGGTGCTGGATTTCGACTATCCGTCTGCAACAGTATCGTATCAGGGAGCAGACCGCATCATTGATTATGTCCGTTCAAACCGGCTGACGGTTGAAAAACTGATCGAAACGCATGTGCATGCGGACCACCTGACAGCCGCTCCTTATTTACAGCGGGCACTGGGAGGCGAGGTGGTGATCAGTGAACACATTGTGACCGTGCAACAGACATTTGCCGAGTTGTACAATGAGAAAGCTGACTTTGCACGCGATGGCAGCCAGTTTGACCGGCTACTCAAGGATCAGCAGCAGTACAAAATTGGCAAAATGACGGCCCTTGCGCTGCATACCCCAGGCCATACACCGGCGTGTATGACTCATATAATCGGTGATGCCGCATTTGTTGGCGACACATTATTTATGCCGGATTCAGGGACTGCACGTGTCGATTTTCCGGGAGGGGATGCGCATACGCTGTATCAATCGATTCAGCTAATATTGAATTTGCCTGATGATACCCGGCTGTACATGTGTCACGACTATCAACCGCAAGGGCGTGGAGTTGAGTATTTGAGCACCGTGGCTGATCAGCGTGATAACAACATCCATATAAAAAAGGACATAGCCGAACAAGACTATGTATCAATGCGCAAGGCCAGGGATAAAACCCTCGGAATGCCCAGACTGATACTTCCCGCATTACAGGTGAATATGCGTGCCGGGTACTTTCCACAAGCTGAATCCAATGACACCGTTTATCTGAAAATTCCCGTTAAGGGCCTGCGATGATGTAGGCAATTAATGCTTGTTTCGACTTTGAGGCCGGAATTTATTAGCGGTTAAAAACTGACCCAGATCAATCGCTGTTGCTGCCGCATGCGCTCTAATCGATGATGCAGCGCATAATATGGACACGTCGAATTAAGCTATGAACGAGTTTTTCCGTAACAACGGCCTGTTTCTGGTTATTGCTATTTTGCTGCTCAGTGTGTGGTATGCCGGACAGTTAACCAGTGTCAACACGCAAAGCACGATTCCCTACAGCGAATTCAAGCAACTGGTGCGCCAGGGAGATGTGTCTACTGTCACCTTCTCGGGTGAGCAGATTGACGCTGTTTTATCGCGGCCCGTCAAACTGTCTACTTCGGCTGAGAATCAGCAGCAGGCTAAAACCTACACGCCCGAGTTAGGTGACGAATCACTGCTGTCGATGCTGGAAGAAAAGAATATTGAGATTTCAGTAGTTCCTGATCAATCCAGCGGTTTTGCGGGTACGCTTATCGGCTTGTTGCCGTGGATTTTAATTATCGCATTCTACTTCTGGTTTTTACGCCGCATAGGTGGTGGCATGATGGGAGGCTCAGGACCGACAGACCGCTACAGTTCCTTTCTTAATCCGGTTTCAGAGGTTAACGATGCCCCGCCAGAGACTACTTTCGACGATGTTGCCGGACAGGAAAACGCCAAGCGGGAGGTCAGTGAACTACTGGACTTCCTGCGTCGCCCCGAGGAGTACACCAAGTTGGGTGCGACAGTGCCCAAAGGGGTATTGCTGATGGGCCCTCCGGGAACCGGTAAAACACTGCTGGCAAGAGCCCTCGCGGGCGAGGCCGGGGTGCCTTTCTGCTCGATTTCGGCTTCCGAGTTTATTGAAATGTTCGTCGGAGTGGGGGCGGCCAGGGTTCGGTCCTTATTTAAACAGGCTAGGGAAAAGGCACCCAGCATTGTGTTTATCGATGAGCTGGATGCGGTAGGGCGCATGCGCGGCACCGGTTTGGGCGGGGGTAACGATGAACGTGAGCAGACGCTGAACCAGATTCTCTCCGAGATGGATGGATTCAGCGGGCACGAGGCAGTAATCATTATGGCCGCCACCAATCGCCCTGATGTGCTCGACCCGGCGTTGCTCAGGCCCGGCCGCTTTGATCGCCATGTGACGCTGGAGATGCCTGACCTGGCTGCCCGCGAAGCGATATTAAAGGTGCATGTGCGCGATACACCGCTCGCAGAAGATGTTGACCTGCATGAAATCGCTATGGAGACGCCGGGATTCTCGGGTGCCGATTTGAGCAATCTGGTCAATGAGGCATCGATGCTCGCTGCGCGAAATAAAACCGACCAGGTAACCATGGACGACTTTAACGACACCCGCGACAAGGTTATGTTCGGCAGCAAGCGGAGTATTGTCATCCAGCCGGAAGAACGCCACCGGCTTGCCGTGCATGAGGCAGGACACACGGCCGCCGCATTCTACCTCCCCGGCACCGATCCTATCTACAAAGTGACCATTATTCCGCGCGGCAAAGCGCTAGGCATTACCCAGCAACTACCGGAAAAAGAGCGCTACACGCTACCTAAACCTTATCTGCAAAATCGGCTGGTGGTGATGCTGGCGGGCAGGGTTGCTGAGAGAAACCTGCTTGGCAGTGTCAGTTCGGGTGCCGCCGATGACATTCGCCAGGCAACTGAACTGGCT
>JAHHOC010000414.1 GCA_018677115.1 Arenicella sp.
AGCCAGTGCCGACTATACCCAGGAACAAAATACTTAATAGTTCCCGGTCAGTAAATGCCAACGGCTGGGAGAATTCCAACAGCCAGGCACTGACAGCGAAAAACGGCAGTGCTACCAAAAGGCTGCCGACATTTATTTGTGTTGGCAGCAGCTCAGTATCCCTTGAAAAATGCCGCACCAGCACTGAGCTACTGGCCGAAATTATTACTCCACAAAGTAGAATCGAGATCCCGGACAATGCTGCCTTATCAAAATTAAGACCGGCCCTGAAAACCAGTGACAGACCCGCAAAGCCCATCAAAACCCCAATCAGGCGCGCCGGAGTCATCGCAGTGTCAGGCTCGACATAGGCCGATATAATGCCGGTAATCAGTGGTGACAAGCCAAATAATATCGCTATCCAACCCGATGGTATGCTTTGAGCCGCAATATAGATCAGTGACATCGAGGAAAAAATAGCAAAGCCGCTAACCAGGTACAGGCGGCGAGCCCGCGCGTGGCAGGGCAATCCTGTCGACATCAGGCCCATCAATAATATACAAAACAACACTCCGATCAGCATGCGCAGGAGAACGCTGCTCAGGGGCGCTTCGCCTGAGCTCCATTGCACCGCAAGCGGCGTCGCAGTCCAAATCAGTACCACTAGCAGGAAAGCAAGAGGAACCTGCAGCTTTTTAATGTTAAGGGCCCGCCGGATCATTATTTTATTTACCTGTTTGGTTGATCGCCTTATTGCCCTTAGTTTTAACCGAGCACCGTGCACACTGTTGCCGCAAGGCATGTGGCCCGATTATCTGTTACTGTAAAGCTCACCACCAGTGCTTATTGCGATCCACGGTTGCCTCTGGCCCATCTTTGGGTTTATTGTTTTTACACCCATCAACCGGGTGTTGCGCCAAGATGCCACCGGTCTGCAAGTTAAAGTGATTGTTAGGCAATAAAGCAAGAGGATTTATGAACAGACGACAATTCATATTGGGGGCAAGTGCTACCACTACCGTTCCGCTATTGAGTTCCTGTGTCAGTATGGGCACGGTGTTGCAAGCGCCGCCAAACATACCGTTGAGCGAATTTGGAGCCGATTCTACTGCCGAAGAAGTGACTGCCGGATTGGATTTGACTGGTAATGTGGCGTTAGTGACCGGCTGCAACTCCGGGATTGGATTCGAAACGATGCGTGTGCTGGCACTCCGCGGAGCACATGTTATCGGCACCGGCAGGACGTTAAAAAAAGCCACGGACGCCTGCGCGGCAGTGACTGGAACCACGACACCGGTGGAACTGGAATTATCCGATTTTGATTCCGTGGTGCGCTGCGCTGATGCTGTGCAGGCACTGGATTTGCCATTGGACATGTTGATTTGTAATGCCGGCTATGTGGCCGGCCGCAAACAGCAGCGTGCCTATGGCGTTGATTTGACATTCGTAATCAATCACCTCGGGCATTTCATTCTGGTCAATCGCTTATTAAGCCAGCTACGCGCTGCGCAGCAGGGCCGGGTAGTGATGGTTTCCAGCTTTGCGGCCGTATCTCAACCGCCGGTGACCATTGAATTTGACAACCTGGCGTTCGAGGGCAATTACGATTTCTGGCATTCCTATGCCCATTCCAAACTTGCAAATGCGCTTTTTTCACTCGAGCTGGCCGAGCGCATGAAAGATTCGCGAGTCACCTCCAATGCCCTGCATCCCGGCGTAATTAAAACCAATATAGTACGTAATCAAGCCGCCATATTGCGCTGGATATTCGGCATCTATGCCGACTTGTTCTATAAAGATATTCCACAGGGCGCCGCCACTTCTGTTTATCTGGCAAGCCACCCGGCTTTGCAGAATGTGTCAGGCTATTTTTTCGCCGATTGTAATCCGGTGTATGCAAGCAAACCGGAAAATAATCTGTATAACCGAACCATGGCAGCCCGACTATGGCAGGTTTCTGAAGAACTCACCAAGGACTATCTGAGCTGATTGCCGGGGCAGCCTGAGTCAGCTCCAGGATTCATCCGAACAAGTTAATATGACATGAAGATAGATACCCTTGCCGTGTGGCATCAAATGCTGGAAAACCGCGACCCATCTGCGTTGGACAACCTGTTGGCGGAGGATGCGGTGTTGATATCACCGGTAGTGCATACCCCACAGCGTGGCAAAGCCATTACCGGAAAATATCTCATTGCTGCCATGCACGTGCTGGTAAATGAGCATTTCCGATATGTTCGGGAGGCGGGCGATGAGCAGGGAGCTATTCTGGAGTTCGAAACCGAAGTTGACGGTATCAGCGTAAATGGCGTAGACCTGATCAAGTGGAATGAGGATGGACAGATATACGAATTCAAGGTAATGGTTCGTCCGCTGCAGGCGGTTAACAAAGTGCACCAGAAAATGGGCGAGCAATTAATGGCCCACAATGATGTTGTTTTGTCATAATTTTGATATAAACAGGGTGTAGTTTAGATTTAACAACAAAAAGAGACAGCAGTAACAGCAAAGATTGAGTGACAACGCTGGGAGAGAGCACGTGCGCTACGATTTTAGTCAACAGGTACTTCGGACTGATGCCGCAGGTATGCCGCTTGATTGGATATCCTATCAGGAGGCTGTACATTGCTATCATCTGGGCCGCGTAATCTACAGCTGCGGCAGCATGCTATACAAGGTGCACGGCGGAATTAACGCTGTCTCTGGCCTGCAGAGCGTGCTCGAAATTAACTCAATTATTGCCACTGATGGCGTTGCCCAGAGTAAGTGGCACCATCGGCCAAATTACACACCGCCACTTACTAATGAAACATTGTTCTCGCGGGACGGTTATATGTGCATGTACTGCGGGCATGAACTTGGCCGGGTTCATCTATCGCGCGATCACATCACGCCCATCTCCCGTCGCGGCAAGGATGTCTGGAACAATGTGGTTACTGCCTGCAAGCGCTGCAATAATTACAAGGCGGGGCGTACGCCTGAACAGGCTGGATTACAACTGCTGGCTATTCCCTTTACACCAACGCATGCCGAATATGTTTTCCTGCGGGGACGCAGGGTGCTGGCCGATCAGATGGAGTTCCTGAAAGCACATTTTCCACGTACCAGCCCGCTGCGTAAGCGGTTGCATAACGCTCCGTCCTAGGCGGGTGGCAGCAGTACAGTGTGTTGCTGCCTGTTTTCAGTTGGCAGTGATATTAACGCTGGTCAGCAATCCACCTTCCATCCGCAGAATGACAACAAAAAAGCACTCCACGTGGAGTGCTTTTCAATGCCCTGCGGAAAAGCAGGCTAACTTTCGCGATGGGTGATTTCAACCAGGTGGTAGCCAAACTGGGTCTGGATCGGGCCGTGTACTTTACCCACGTCTTCATTGAAAACCACGCGGTCGAATTCCGGCACCATCATGCCGGGCCCGAAAGTACCGAGATCACCGCCCTGCTTGCCTGAAGGGCATTGCGAGTGTTCGGCAGCGGCTGATTCAAAACTGGTATCACCGCCTTCAATCTGCGTTTTCAGATCGAGGCAGGCCTGCTCAGAGC
>JAHHOC010000417.1 GCA_018677115.1 Arenicella sp.
ACAGAGTTCGGACTGTAGTGAACGACTGGTGTACAACAAGCCCTGGTGTGGACCGAATACTTTGTACAAACTGAACGCGTAAGCATCCACACCGAGCGCACTCAGATCGCAGATATGATGCGGCGCATAGGACACTGCATCGACAAAAATCCGAGCTGCGCTATGCGCTCTAATTTTCCTTGCGATTTCCGCAACTGGATGGATGCAGCCTATGATATTGGAACAATGGGTGAAAAATACCCAGCGGGTTTTATCACTTAACAGCGACTTCAGGTCCTCTATATTCAAGAGACCGGTATCCGGATCGGCGGTCCATACCTTGATGCCGACCTGTTTCTCTTCTGCCTTGCGGCACCAGGCGCCAATGTTGGTCTCGTGATCCTGGTTGGTGACGACGATTTCATCGCCCGCTGTCCAGCTGGCCCCAATAGCATGCGACATGACGTAAGTATTAATCGACGTTGACGGGCCTATGGTTAATTCACCAGTATCGATCTTGAGCGCCTCAGCCCACACCCGTTTGGCACGGTCCATAGCCTCGCCGGCGGTACTGGATGGCACAAAATTTGAATACGGCTGTACCCGCAAGTGCCGGTTGTAGTGCTCGGCAAGTTCATTCACCTGGTTACACACATAACTGCCGCCGGCATTGGCTGCAAACACCAGGTCAGCATTGTCCCTGAACTGGTCAAATTGCAGTCTGGCAAACTCCGAATCCATGCGCTCGCTGAGGTTTCTGCGGCCGCCACCAGTCAAGTTTTTCATACTTATATTTTTAGGCAGATGATAAGTGTATTTGCCTTTTACTGAGTGTCTCAATGACGCCAAGCAGCATACTGCGCTGTTCAGGGTCCAGCGGCAACCCCTGGCGCCGCAACAGGCGGCCGACCGCCTTAATCCCCTTGGCAGCCAATTTAATTTCTTCCAATACTTCTACTTGATTCTGTTGAGTGTCGACCTCTGACGTTTGTTCTTCACTGAATACATCGTCTTCAATCGCAATATAGGTTTCGGTCAATTGCGCTAAATCATGAAGAGTTGCCAGTTCGTCAAAGGTCCACGAGCGTGGATGTGCATCAATTGCGCATAGAGAACCAATTATCTGCTCATCATCCACCTTGATCGGCTGGCCGGCATAGGCAATTACGCCGAGGTTTTTAATCGCAAGGTTATTAACCAACACCGGATCTTCGCGGGCGTCGTCGACCACCAACGGTTCCTTGGCCGAAACCACCCACTGACAGAATGAATGCGAAAGAGGCGTTTCCCGCTGGGTCGCCCACGGCTCAACGAGACCATGATGACTTAAAAAATATTGCCTGTCCTTATCCACCAATGAGACCAGTGCTACCGGTACACCTAATACCTTGGCCGCCAACTCGGTAATTCTATCAAACTCACTGGTGGGCTCGGCATCGAGCAAACTGGTCTCCTCCAGGACCGACATACGTTCCGGGTCTTCTATAACTCGTGCAGGAGCATGCGTCACAGGTTGCGGTACCTGTACCATTTGCCTGAGAGCTGCGGTCAATTCCCGGCCGCCAATCGGTTGCGCAACGCAAGTGTGTGCGCCACTGGCAAGTAATTCCTTAGGCTGCGGCCCAATGTTGCCGATGACAACCAGCACCGGAATACTTGCTGTTTTTGTGCTTGACTTGAGCTTGAGCAACACCTTGAGGGCACGACCCGGAAACAGGCTCTCTAGAACGATCGCGTCAACACCATCGCGCGACGCAAATTCGAGCAGTTGTTCCTCGTCGAGTGCTGTATTAATTGTCCAATTCTTATGTACGCTCAAAGACCGCGAGATCGACCTTCTTGCTTCACTGTCATTTTCCGCTATGACAATGTTGAGTTGTTTCTTCATCAAACCATACCCACCAATGCCGCTATCGTGCACCCCTCTGGGAGACAACCAGCGTTTAATCTTGCGAGCACAATCCCCGGCTCGACCAGCGCAGCGTAAAAGATACCGCTTTAATACCCGTTTTCATCCTAGACCCGGGATACCACGCCGTCAAGCTAACGAACAAAGCGAATAGCCGCAAAGACCTCCAGAACAATGTCAACAACCCGTTTATTGGACTAACGCCCATTAAATAGCCGCTCTCAGTTCCCGCTTGCTACTCCCCGTTTGGCAATCTCTGTGCCAATAAAATAACCTGCATACGCCACCAGTATCCAGGTCAGAAC
>JAHHOC010000461.1 GCA_018677115.1 Arenicella sp.
GGGCACACCCGGTGTACATACAATCAGGCATTGCCCAAAAATACAATGAAAACCCACCGCGGACCCACGTGGATTTTTTATAATTTCGCATGCTTCTGGCAAATCAGTTTGCTTGAGGTTTGATTCGGTTAATTTAAAGCCCCGCGCGTCTGCCCACTTTTGCAACTCTAGCAACGCCGCCTGATTTCTCCGGATCGGCGATCCCATGGCCTGCGACAATGCCACTGCTGTCAAATCGTCAACCGTCGGACCGAGCCCACCATTCACGATCAGCACGTCTGATATGGCCGCCAGCTCATTTATTGATGCGGTCAGTAACACCAAATCATCTCCCACCACCTTTTTAATATACGGCACAAGATTAATGTCTTTCAGAGAATGCGCCATCATGGCAGAGTTGGAATCGATGGTATCGCCGCTCATCAATTCATTGCCGGTCAGCAATAGTGAAATTTTCATGCCTGCTACTTGATCCCGTTATTTACAGTGGAGAACTATAGCGCATAGTCGTGTGCACAACATGCATATACTTTGCCGATTTTGCGGGTTACCATCGGCCACTGAATTGCACCCATGAACTATCCGGAAAATGAAAAATATTCTGTTCTCATTGATCCTGATCACACTTGTTTACCTGTTTGTTGAAACCTTTTCCTACGTCGCTTATCGGGTCAAGTTCGGTGACTACAAACTCTACGACATCCAGAACAGCAAGTTAGATGCGGTAAATTTGCTCGAAAAATCAACTGTGTTTCAACCCGCCCAGGCGGTTGACAAAGATATGAGTGTAAAACCGATACTTCACCCCTATATCGGCTACAGTGTTGATGGAAAACGGCGTCAGCCCGGGTGCACGGAAACGGCAGACGACAGCTGCTATCGGCGCATTAAAGTAGCCACCGATGGACAACTGGCTACCCGCTCCCCCGATAAACTGCTAGTAGGAATTGTGGGCGGCTCATTTGCCGACGGCACTGTGCGCGGTGGATCGACTAATATCTATCAGAAACTGCTGGCTGCATTAGCGCAATACGCCGGGCGGGAAATCATCGTGTATAACATGGCTGGTGGTGGCTATAAACAACCTCAACAATTGATGCACGTCAACTATTACTACGCGCTGGGCGCCGAATTTGACATCATTATCAATATAGATGGCTTCAACGAAATGGCCGTCAGTTTTTATGGCTGGAGGGACAGCGCCCTGCATCCGTCGTTTCCGGCATCTTGGAATTATCGCGTTACATCTGGAATAAAAGACGGACAACTCGAATTGTTAGCGGATAAAAGGCACCTGCAAAAAACCCATGCGTCACGGGCTCATCTATGGTTGGCGGAGGGCGTGCGCTACAGCCCCAGCATGAACCTGATCTGGAAAATCATGGAAACCAACTTTTTTACCCGGCAGGCACAACTGGATCAAGCCATTAATGCTATCTCCACAAATGAACAACAGCTAAGGGATTTCAATTACGAGGCGCTGGGCCCGGATTACAGCATTGAGACAACGGACGAGCTGTTCGACTATGCGGTTGAATTATGGGCCGACAGTTCCCGTGCTTTGCATGCTCTCGCCACTGGAAATGGCGCCTTGTATTACCACTTTATTCAACCCAATCAATATATTGAGGGGGCTAAAATATTGAGCGAATTTGAAAAAACACATACAGTTCTGTCCGCTGGCGGTTACGGCAACGTGTATAAGCAGGCATATCCAAAATTGGCTGCAAGGGCACTGCAGCTGCAGGGTGAGGGAATAAGCTTGATCAATCTAACCAATATGTTTAAAGACACTGCCGACGATTTGTATATCGACAACTGTTGTCACCTTAATCCCAAGGGCTACGACCTGGTAGCACGGGCAGTAGTTGCAGGAATAGCATCGGCTCAAAGGCAGCGGTCGAACGATGCTGCCAGTCAGCCCCCCACCGCAGCATCAACCACTGAGTAGTTGTCTTGCCACATTACGGTATTTGCGTTTTTCCCATAACAATCTGAAGCGATTGCCGCCTTTCTGACCCCACAACACCGCTGAGCGCAGTCCTGCCAGCAACAGGGCACGAACCTGTGGTGGCACGTCATCACGTTGTAAAAAGCCCTGCTCGCCCTGTACGATAATTTGCGGTCGCATATCACTGATAAATTTCTGGTAGAGATCCGAACAGGCAGAAATCAATTCATCGCCTGAATGTCGGCTCAATTGTTCAACCGCAACACCAAACTCGCCGAAGGCTCTGT
>JAHHOC010000482.1 GCA_018677115.1 Arenicella sp.
GGCCAGGTGCAACTGCAGGATCGAAGACCAGTAGAATCCTTGCTGAGGTCAAAGGATGACACTATTGGTCCCGACAAAGTAAATACCAAATCATTGCGCCAATTAGAGCGGGAACGACTGATTGCCAAACTCAGCCAGCAGTGGGAAGACTACCAGAAACGCCCCAACAAGGAATATCTGTCCCCAAGCACCAAGCAACATGAAGCAGCTGAGTATCTGGACCGCTGGCGCAAAAAGGTGGAAATGGTGGGCAATTCGAATTACCCCAAACAGGCACAGGCCAGAAAATTATCCGGCACATTAATTCTCACAGTGGAAATCAACCGAAATGGCACGATCAACTCAATTCAGGTAAATAATCCGTCAGAGCACAGACTCCTCAATGAAGCGGCTAAACGATTTGTCCGCGATGCCTCGCCTTTCCAACCGTTCCCCGATCAAATCGATTCCGGCACCGATGTTCTGGTAATAACCCGGGCGTTCCACTTTTTGAGTAACAATAGATTATCAAGCTCGGATGCCTCCACGCAAAGATGACAGCAAGCGCCCACGCCTCCCCCACGCTGCTCGCGCTTGACATCGGCTTGCGCCGCACCGGTGTAGCGGTTGGGAATTCGTTGGGCGGCCTGGCGCAGCCAGCCGGTCTCATCGGTGTAAGGAACGGCCGCATGGACTGGCAGGAACTGGATAGACTGATTGAACGCTGGCAGCCACAGGCGCTGATACTTGGTGACCCACAAAGCAAGGACCCGGCGCTGAATAAACTTAAAAACAGAGTCAAGAGCCACGTTCAGCAACATCATAAAATACCAATTATTGAGTGGAACGAAGCCTACACCACGGAATCTGCCAATGCCGAACTGGTGACACGGAAAGTGAACTCGAAAAATAAGGTGAATTTAAGAGATCAAATTGCTGCCTGCCTGATTCTGGATGCATATCTGGACTCCCTGTGACCACTCAGGCCGGTGTGTTATTCTTCGCTCAAGTTGACCGATGATGACCCCCGCAGAATGAGCAAATTGCCACTTGTGTTGCCCTTTGATTCGCTTGTCTCGTCTGCACAATTGACGCCACAAATTATAACCGGGTTATTTCGTATCACGGATGATATGACAGCAATCGTCAAACAGTCAGGCACCACCAGGTTGCTGGAGGACAAGATTGTTGCCCTGCTTTTTTTTGAACCCAGCTCACGCACCATGCTGAGTTTCCAGACTGCCGCCCAGCGCCTCAAGGCTGGCACCGTTTTTGCACAAAGCGCCAACACAACCTCGTTCGAAAAAGGCGAGAGCATTGAAGACCTGATCAAGATCGTCGCCGGCTACGCAGACATAATCGTAATGCGGCATTCGCAGCCAGGCAGCGCTGCTATCGCAGCAGAGGTAAGTAACGTGCCATTCATTAACGCGGGTGATGGCGGCAATGAACATCCGACCCAATCTATCATCGACAGTTATACGATATTTAAGGAAAAAGGCCGCTTAGATGATTTGAATATTGTGTTTGGCTTCGATTCCCTGCAGTCGCGCAGCATTCACTCTCTTTCACGCCTGTTAGCGCAATACCCTGATAACCGGTTTGTGTTTACCGGCCCGGATGAGTTGCTGCCGGACGATAAACTTTTAAGTGAATTGGCTGACGCCGGAGTGAAGTGCAAAGTGCAAAGTGAGGTGGATTACCGTGACAACTATGATGTGATTTATGTCAATCGACTGCAGCAGGAACGTTTTAAAGACAAGAAACTATTTGAAAGCAACCGCCGCAAGTATCGCATAACAAAGCGTGATATAGAGGGCTCCGATGTGTTGCTGCTCGATCCACTTCCGCGTATTGATGA
The DNA here is from genome assembly GCA_018677115.1 of Arenicella sp. Lineage (GTDB taxonomy): Bacteria > Pseudomonadota > Gammaproteobacteria > Arenicellales > Arenicellaceae > Arenicella. The sequence goes on from JAHHOC010000482.1 coordinate 1,841, forward strand.
AATAGCTGTTGAGGTGGATGACCTGCCCAATGCGGTCTATTTCAAGCAGGCCAGCTATGGCGTGCCGGTACGCATGGCGTTACTGGCAACGTTATTAGGAAAAGCCAACTGAGTTACTGGAATTCGTCCTCTTCCAGCTCAACATCAACCATGGTTTCGCCGAACTCAGTTTTCGCCGCGTCCTTGCCTTTCAATTTGATTGCCAACCTCAAGTCATTTTCCGACTCTGCATTTCTGATTGCATCTTCATAAGTGATCAGGTCGCGTTCATATAAATCAAACAGCGATTGATCAAAAGTCTGCATACCCCACTCAGATGATTTCTCCATCGCACCACGAATTTCGTCGATTCGATGACTCTTAATCATGTCAGAGATCATCGGACTATTAATCATTATCTCGACCGCCGGCACGCGACCCTCTCTACCCTTAATCGGTAGCAGGCGTTGCGATACTAAGCCATAAAGGTTCATTGATAAATCCATCGCCAGTTGATCGCGCCGGTCCGATGGAAAAAAGTTGAATATCCGGTCAAGCGCCTGATAGGCATTATTGGCATGCAAAGTGGCTATACACAGGTGACCGGTTTCCGAAAACACGATTGCACTATCCATAGTCTCACGCGTGCGAATCTCGCCAATTTGAATAACATCAGGTGCCTGCCGCATTGCGTTAATCAGCGCAATGTCGAATGACGCGGTGTCAACGCCGACTTCCCTTTGCATCACCACTGATTTCTTGTGCGTATGTAAATATTCAATCGGGTCTTCAATGGTAATAATATGTTCCTGGGCATTACGGTTCCGGTAATCGACCAATGAGGCCATTGAAGTACTTTTACCGGTACCCGTGCCACCCACAAAAATCAGCAGCCCACGCTTTTTCATGATCATTTTCTGCAGCACGTCAGGAATCTGTAACTCATCTACAGTCGGAATGGTTGTTTTGATAGCCCGCAACACCATGCCGACGTAATCCTGCTGAACAAACA